>JAJRPK010000347.1 GCA_024280785.1 Gammaproteobacteria bacterium | reverse complement strand
GTTAAAAGTGAGTGGAAAGACGTTATTGCTTACCGGTACAGACCTGGAAGTTGAGTTAAGTGCGATCGTTAGGTTAGAGGTTTCGGCGGAACAGAAAGGCGAAATAACGATACCTGCTCGTAAGTTGGTTGATATTTGCAAATCTTTGCCAGAAGAAAGTGAGATTGCTTTTTCTTTAGTCGACGGAAAAGCGGTTGTAAGTAGTGGTAGAAGTCGGTTCAGTTTAGCGACATTGTCGGCTAATGACTTCCCGTCGGTGCAACGAGATGATAGTAGCTTTTCCGTCACTGTTAATCAGGGAGAGTTAAACCAGTTAATTGAACGAACAGCATTTTCGATGGCGCAACAAGATGTTCGTTATTATTTAAATGGCATGTTGTGGCAGTTGAGCGGGAAACAATTAAAAGCAGTTTCTACGGATGGCCATAGGCTAGCTATAGCGCATGTAGACCTGGAAGAAAAGATAGAAGGCGATAAGCGACAGTTTATAGTTCCCCGAAAAGGGGTGCTTGAGCTTTCTCGTTTGTTAACTGACGACGAGTCAACAATCACTATTGAATTTGGCGCTAACCATATACGGGCCGCAGCTGGTGATATGACTTTTGTTTCCAAGCTGGTAGATGGCAAATTTCCTGATTTTGAGCGTGTTTTGCCGAAGGGTGGTAACAAGTTGGTGCTCGCTGAACGCTTGGAATTAAAGGCAGCATTAAGTAGGTCGGCGATACTGTCCAATGAAAAATTTCGAGGGATCCGCTTTACGTTAAGTGACGGTATTATCGGAATTCAGGCAAATAACCCGGAGCAGGAAGAAGCAAACGAAGAAGTTTCTGTTAATTATCAAGGAGATAGCGTCGAAATGGGCTTTAATGTAAGTTACTTGATTGATGTGCTTGGCGCTTTGCGTGGCGATCAGGTGCGGGTAACATTATCCGATGCTAATAGTAGTGCGCTAATACAAGATGGTGATGAAGATAATAATGCCATGTATGTTGTTATGCCGATGCGGTTATAACAAGCTCTTTGTTTAGTGCAAGCATTTAGGCTGGGCTTACATATTGGCAATATATTTTAAAGGCTACTCAGGCGTGATAGACAGAGGGTTTTTATTCTTGCGGCAGTGTTTCACGTGAAACTTTCCAGGTTAGAAATTTCTTCTGTACGCAATCTTTCTTCTGTTATTATAGAAGACCTTGCTAAGGTCAATATTTTCTATGGCGCAAATGGTGCCGGAAAAACCTCCATCCTAGAGGCTATTCATATTTTGGGGTTGGCGCGTTCTTTTCGAAGCGTTCAACTGCAGCCGGTTATTCAATTTAATCAAGAAGCGTGTACTGTTTTTGGACAGGTAGAGCGTGACCGTGGTCTTCCTGTAGCGGTAGGCGTTAAGCGCTCTAGGCGTGGTAGATTTCATGTTCGTATAGGGGGCCAAGACGAAAAGGGACTTGTTCGGCTGGCAGAGGTTCTTCCTATCCAGCTTATTAACCCAACCGCTTATTCTTTGATTGAGGGAGGCCCCAAGCAAAGGCGTCAATTTATCGACTGGGGAGTGTTTCACGTGGAACATTCCTTTTATTTAGCCTGGCAGAGAATGCAGCGCTGTATTAAGCAGAGGAACAGTATTCTGCGGGCGGGAAACGCCCGATTAATGGAATTATCTGCCTGGAATCAGGAATTGCTAGATACAGCTGCTTTGATTGATCGCGCCAGAGAGTCCTATATTCAGTCCTTTATACCAGTTTTTATGGAGCTGTTGTCAAGACTAGTGGAAGTTCCAGGGTTGTCAGTTTGTTATTACCGTGGGTGGGATATGGAGCTCGAACTAGCAACTGTTTTAGATGCTAGCTATGAGAGGGATTGTCGGAGAGGGATTACCCATTGCGGGCCACATAGAGCAGATTTAAAGATGCAGGTGAATGGTATTGATGCGGCTCAGGTATTATCTCGGGGCCAACAGAAACTGGTTGTGTATGCGCTGAGGTTGGCCCAATGTCAGCTGCTAGGCAGAACAACGGGAAAAAAATGTTTGTTGTTGATTGATGATCTGCCGGCAGAAATAGATCAAGAGCATCAAAAAAAGCTTTGTGTTTTGCTGGAGTCGCTGGACGTTCAGTTGTTTTTAACTTGTGTTTCTCCAGATGATCTAATTCAACAGGGTTGGAATCGGTCAAATCAAATGAAAGTGTTTCACGTGAAACATGGTGAGGTGCGAGAAGCTGTTGCCGTAACAGCGTGACCCCTTTGCATTTATCGTATTTCAGTGTTTTTGAATCTGGGGCCTGCCCCGTCAGTGTGCTTGGCAGACAAACTAAGCAAGGTCGGTATTTATAGTCGAAGAAAGGGTTGTCGAGCAGATAGTACCCATTTATTCGGTTGACTCAGGGCCGTAATCGTCACACAATATCGCGTTAAATGTACGCTAAGCTTTTGATTTTTATTGTTTTCATCTGCAATTTAAGATGTTTTGTTCACGTGTTTAATAGCGTGCCCCCGTTTGATGTGTCCCCCTAGGCTTTGGAGCCAAGTATGAGTGATGAAGTTACCCAGGAATATAATTCTTCGAGCATAAAAGTCCTTAAGGGTCTTGATGCGGTAAGAAAGCGTCCGGGGATGTATATTGGTGATACTGACGATGGAACCGGTCTGCATCATATGGTGTTTGAGCTCGTTGACAACTCTATCGATGAGGCCCTTGCCGGACATTGCTCCCAAATTACTGTAACCATCCACCCCGATGAATCGGTGACAACAGAAGATAATGGAAGGGGAATACCGACTGAAATTCATGAAGAAGGTGTGTCGGCAGCAGAAGTGATCATGACGGTGCTCCATGCCGGAGGTAAGTTTGATGATAACAGCTATAAAGTTTCCGGTGGTTTGCATGGTGTAGGTGTTTCGGTTGTTAACGCCTTGTCATCGGAGTTAACACTCACTATTCGTAGAGGCGGCAAGGTATATGAGCAAGTGTATCGTCACGGAGAGCCGGACGCCCCTCTTGCGGCTATTGGTGAAACGACAGAATCAGGTACGGCAGTTCGGTTTAGGCCTTCGCCTGAAACATTTACTAATATAGAGTTTCATTTCGAGATTTTGGCTAAACGGCTACGGGAGCTGTCTTTTCTTAATTCTGGCGTTAATATTTTGCTTAAAGATGAACGTTCCGGGAAAACGGATACTTTTTGTTATGAAGGAGGTTTAGAGGCGTTTGTAGATTATTTAAACGCAAACAAAACCCCCATTAATAACCGTATGTTTTTCAGCGGCACTATTGATGATATTGGGATTGAAGTTGCGATGCAGTGGAACGATGGCTTTCAGGAAAATATTTATTGCTACACCAATAATATTCCCCAGCGCGATGGCGGCGCTCACCTCGCTGGGTTTAGAGCAGCGCTAACGCGGGGTCTCAATAGTTATATTGAAAAGGAAGGTTTAGGTAAGGGCTCGAAGGTTTCGACTACAGGTGATGATGCAAGAGAAGGTTTAACGGCTATTGTTTCGGTGAAAGTACCTGACCCAAAATTCTCGTCACAAACAAAAGATAAGCTTGTCTCGTCAGAAGTAAAGTCAGCTGTAGAGCAGATGATGGGAGCTAGCCTGTCAGAGTATTTGTTAGAAAATCCTCAAGAAGCAAAAATTGTGGTTAGTAAAATGATTGATGCTGCGAGGGCTAGAGAAGCGGCCAGAAAAGCGCGCGAAATGACGCGGCGCAAGGGAGCGCTTGATATTGCTGGTCTGCCAGGAAAATTAGCGGATTGCCAAGAAAAAGACCCGGCATTGTCTGAAATTTATATAGTGGAAGGGGACTCGGCAGGGGGTTCTGCCAAACAGGGTCGGGCCCGTAAAACGCAGGCTATTTTACCGCTTAAAGGAAAAATTCTTAATGTAGAAAAAGCGCGATTCGACAAGATGCTTACTTCAGCTGAAGTCGGAAACTTAGTAACAGCGTTAGGCTGCGGCATAGGGTCAACAGAATTTAACGCTGACAAGCTACGTTACCACTCCATTATCATAATGACAGACGCGGACGTCGATGGGTCTCATATCCGAACGCTACTCCTAACGTTTTTCTTTAGACATATGAGAGAGTTAATTGAGCGAGGGCACGTTTTTATTGCCCAGCCGCCATTGTATAAAATAAGTAAGGGCAAGCAGCAAAGTTATTTGAAAGATGATGAAGAGCTAGACTCATTTTTTCTGCAAGTAGCCTTAGAGAATGCTGAGCTGTATACCAACGACCAGGCGCCACCTATTATTGCTGTGGCTTTAGGTCAGTTGGTTACTGAGTATCGTGGGGTTATGGCAATTATTCGTCGGCAGTCCAAGTTGTATCCTGAAGCTGTTCTGCAACAATTTATTGATAGCTCAGGTGTCACCGAAGAAATGTTGCTGGATCAGGCTGCGATGGGCGATTGGTGTAAAGCGCTGCAGCAAGTTTTTGATGAAAACCATAAAGCGGGGCAACAGGCTTATAGTATTTCTTACTGGCATGATGCTGAGCGTAGTGTTTATTTGCCTAAAGTAGCTATTACGTCGCACGGTATTGTGAGTGAATATAAATTTGGCCATGACTTCTTTAAGTCTTTGGAATATAAAGCGATCGTAGAGCTAGGTGAGAAAATTACCGGATTAATAGAAGAAACAGGTTTTGTGCAGCGAGGAGAGAAACAGCATGATGCACACTCTTTCCCTGAAGCTTTAGAGTGGTTAATGAGTGAGGCCAAGCGTGGATATATGATTCAGCGCTATAAAGGTTTGGGTGAAATGAACCCAAGTCAGTTATGGGAAACGACAATGGACCCCGAGGTGCGACGAATGCTTGTGGTTAGAATAGAAGATGCAATTGCGGCCGATCAATTATTTACTACCTTGATGGGTGATCAGGTAGAGCCAAGAAGAGCGTTTATAGAAAAAAATGCTCTAGGAGTAGCAAACCTGGATTTCTAATTACATTCGGTCAGCTGCATCGAACATCGCTTGTGAATCATAAGGAATCTCTTTTTTAGCTTTAAAACGTAACACAAGGTTTTCGGGACTGTGCATTGAGTCTGCCATTAAGGCAGCGCCTTTTCTACTGTTAGCCAAAACCGCGCTGGCAAATGCGGGGAAAAAACGGTCTCGATCTTGTGGATCGTGGGTGACTTCGCAATGACCGCGTAAGGATAGGCAGCGACTGTGGCCTCCCGGCGAGCCCTTGCCACTAATAACCACTACTACGTTTGGGTTTCTTTGTATCGCCTTTACTCTATGGCTGCTTGCTAGCGCAGTGAACCAAATATAATTTTCGTAGAATACAAAGCTTATAACGGTTCCCGCCGGTGTTCCCTCTTTAGTTATCCAGCAAAGCGAGCACTCATTTTGTTCGGTTAATAATCTTGTTGATAATTGTGGCATCGTTTGCTCTGTGTTTGTGGCACGGATTGAGATTGTAATATTTACGCGCTGTGTTCTGTCGTTGATATACGGGTAAGTGAGGGGCCCTTGAATAGCATCGATTATTGCTACATGCTGGGGGCTCGGTTTGTGGCTTGCTGCGACGAGGAGCCTAGTAGTTCGTTGGAATGTGTTTCTATCCAGTCTTCAACATCTTTTGTTAGCTCTCTTGCCGATTGACCAGTGGCCACGATAGGCTCGCCGATGACAAAAGAAATGGTTCCGGCCTGTTTTTTTTGATTTCCGTTTGGCCAGCAAATGCCCGCGTTATGGGCAATAGGTAGTATAGGAACCGTTGCTGCTATAGCTAGAGTGGCTCCGCTTCTCGCGTAGCGCCCGGATTTGCCTAGCGGCATTCGAGTACCTTCCGGGAAGATAAGCACCGATCGACCTTGTCGTAATTTTTTGAGTCCCTGATTTTGCACCTGTTTTAACGCTTCTTTAGGGGATGTTCGGTCAATGGCGATGGGTTCCATCAACGCTAGCGCCCATCCAAAAAATGGAATTCGCAGGAGCTCATTTTTTAAAATGGTGCATAAGGGCCAGAACAAAGCTTGGAGGTAAAAAGCTTCCCATTCGGACTGATGCTTACACATAATCACGCAAGCATAGTTCGGCATATTTTCGCGGCCGACCACATCGACGTTTATATTAAGGATCGTTCTGGCGGTAAAAACAAAAAAGCGGTTCCATTGCCTTAGATAGCGGCTGCGGTATGAATAAGGAACCCACCAGATTAGCACCCCGGTTAGGCCGAACCAAAAAACCGAAATATAGTAAAGAAAGTAAAAACAAATTATTCTGCAGCGTGATATCAAAAGATTTTATTTCATCCAACTCGTTATTTTTTACCGATAGCCAATACAGAGATATCGGCAACGGCTAAAAACAATATTCTTAATCTTAAGAGTAAGGCGAGTCGATTATTCTTTAATTTTTCGTCTTCGACATTTACCATGACTTGGTTAAAAAAGGTATCGATACAATCTTTTAGTTCGGTCAGCTTTAATAGGCCTTCGCGATAGTTGCCGTTAGCGAATAAAGGGGTTGTCGTTTTTTCCTGTTCGGTAATTCTATCGGCAAGAGTCCGTTCTGCCGGCTCAACGAGCAAAGAAGAGTCGAAAGAATCGATAGTGATTTTTTGTTCAGATTTTTCTAAAATATTACGTACTCTTTTGTTTGCACTAGCGAGGCCTTCACTTTCACTGGTTTGGATAAAGGCCGCTACAGCTTTTACCCGAGCATCAAAATCAAGAGGTTGGCTGATCTTTTTGGCTTTTATTGCAGTGAAAACTTCGGCGGGCAAGCCTTGATCCTGATACAGTGCAGCAAAGCGGCCAAACAGATATTCTAAAACTTGTGCTACGGTTTTATTTTTATCAGCGATACTTGAATGCAATTCTGTAGCTTGGCGAATCAACGGATCGACATCAATATTAAGTTGATTTTTTAGTATAATTTGCAGAATACCTATCGAGGCACGGCGCAGAGCAAAAGGATCTTTAGAGCCGGAAGGTATTTGTCCAATGCCAAAGATTCCTGTGAGCGTATCCAGGCGATCAGCTAACGCTACGGCACAGCCGATTTTTGATGTTGGAACTTCATCTCCTGCAAACTTTGGTAAATAGTGGGTTTTAATGGCGTCGGCGATATCGCTAGAAAGGCCATCATTAAGCGCGTAATGTCCGCCAGCTGTTCCCTGCATTTTGTCAAACTCCAACACCATATCGGAAGCAAGGTCAGCTTTACAAAGTTCACCCGCGAGTTTCGCTGCCTTTTGGTCTGCATTTATAAGGTTGGCGATAGAGTCAGCGAGTATGCCAATTCGTTCGGATTTTTCGTAAACGGTGCCCAATTGTTTTTGAAATACAACAGTTTTCAATCTATTGCGTAAGAGGGTTAGCGATACTTTTTTATCCGTATCAAAAAAGAATGCTGCGTCTGCCAGACGGGGTTGAATTACCCTTTCGTTACCACGGATTATTTTTTCTGGATCGGTACTCGCAATATTACTGACAGTAATAAAATGAGGAAGTAAGCTTCCTTTATCATCAATTAAGTGAAAATATTTTTGGTGTTCACTCATTGAATATATAAGTGCTTCTTGAGGGACAAGCAAAAATTTACTGTCAAAATCACCGCCAAGAGCAACGGGCTTTTCTACCAATGCTGTTACCTCATCAAGTAGATCGGGCTCAATAACGGCGTTGCCACCAAGTTTTATGGCCAATTGCTCTACTTGTTTTGTGATGACGTTGCGGCGCTGATTAAAATCCGCAATGACCTGCCCAGTGTTAAGTAATTCACTTTCATATTCAGAGGGTGAATCTAGGGTTATCGCATCCGGGGCATGGAACCTGTGGCCGAAGGTCTGGTTTCCCGACGTGATGCCAAGTACTTTACACTTTACGATTTGCTCGTCGAGCAAAACAACGGCCCAATGAACGGGCCTAACGAATTCTGTCCGTGATGCACCCCAGCGCATTCTTTTGGGTATAGGCAGTTGGTTCAGGGCTTTGTTAATAATGTCTTCTAATAGTTCTGCTGTTGCTTGGCCGTTGACAACGCTACGAAAACATAAGCGTTCGCCTTTATCGGTATGGCTTGTTACCAATTCCTCGAAAGTTACACCGTTGCTTCGAGCGAATCCAGTGGCGGCTTTGCTTGGTTTACCTTCTTTGTCATAGGCTGCGGATATGGCAGGCCCCAGTTTTTCTACGGATTTATCTGCTTGATGAGTTTCTACCTGAGGGACTATTACTGCAAGCCGACGTGGAGTGGCAAAGCTTTTTACACCGTCTTTAAGGTATTGCAAACCGGCGTCTTCAAGGCCGGACCCAATATTTTGGGTGAATGCATTTGACAGCGATGTTAACGCTGTCGGTGGAAGTTCTTCTGTACCGAGCTCAACTAAAAGATCGGCTACTTTTGTTGAGGTACTCATTGCTCAGCTTTCCGTTGTGCTTGTTCGAATTTTTTTAGCGCCTCAGTTTTTAGCGCCTCGGGCGCAAGCGGAAAACCAAGTTCAGCACGTTTTTTGTAATAAGCCTCGGCGACAGCACGCGAGAGAGTTCTTACTCGCAGAATAAATCGCTGTCGTTCAGTGACAGAGATGGCGTGTCGAGCATCAAGCAAGTTAAAAGCGTGCGATGCTTTCATTACTTGTTCATAAGCAGCTAATGGCAGACCGGCGTCAATAAGCTTTTTACTTTGTAGTTCGCACTCATCGAAATAGGAAAAGAAAAAATCTATGTTGGCATGTTCAAAGTTATAGGCTGACATCTCGACTTCATTTTGATGAAATACGTCTCCGTAGCTAACGGTTCCGTTAGGTCCTCCGGTCCAGATTAGATCATAAATACTGTCGACGCCTTGCAGGTACATGGCGATTCTTTCGAGACCGTAGGTGATTTCTCCGGTTACAGGGAAGCACTCTAGCCCTCCGACCTGTTGAAAGTAAGTGAATTGCGTCACTTCCATGCCATTTAACCAAACTTCCCAACCTAAACCCCATGCCCCTAAGGTGGGTGATTCCCAATTGTCTTCTACAAACCGAATATCGTGTACTTTTGGATCGATTCCCAGCCGGTATAAAGAGTCGAGGTACAGCTGTTGAATGTTGTCCGGTGAGGGTTTTAACGCTACCTGAAACTGATAGTAATGTTGTAGGCGATTGGGATTTTTGCCATAGCGGCCGTCGGTAGGACGCCGGCAGGGTTGTACGTATGCGGCATTCCAGCTTTCTGGCCCTATAGATCGTAAGAAGGTGGCAGGATGAAAAGTTCCAGCGCCAACTTCCATATCCAATGGTTGTAAAATGACACAGCCTTGCTCTGCCCAATAATTTTGTAAGGTCAAAATAAGGTTTTGAAAGCTGAGGGTTTTCCCCGACGTGTTGTTATGCGAATCTGACACGGGCAATGGTCGCTCTTACAGTAAAGTAGGGGGCCTGTAATCCCACAATGAGTTTGCGTAGGAAACAGACTAGTAAATGCATACGATGCAAACGCGGAATTATACCCGTTACGGCTGAACCTATCTGTGGATTTTGGCGGTTTTTTCTACCTTACACC
>JAJRPK010000010.1 GCA_024280785.1 Gammaproteobacteria bacterium | reverse complement strand
GGTTTGCCACCCCATAAGGGTTTTTATTATTTCGCGCGAAGTCGGGCTAAAGTATGTTAGTACATCGTCGAATGTCTCGGCCTGTTTTGCTGACTGTATATAATCAAGAAAAACCGGCATGGCAGGATGCTGGGCATCGGCTGGGTTTTCAAAGCGTGTATCGATCGTTGCACAACCCGCAATTAGCAAGCTTGCAGCGATAAGGACAGGCAATATAACAGGCCGGAGTCGATTTAAGCGTGTTGTTTTTTGTTTCATAACGAATAAAATAAATAGCTCGGCAGCGATAAGTTTTTTGTTAATGGATATGGATATGAATATAAATCAATACGCTGCATGATAAAAGAAAAGATTAGACAGGTATAGAGCAGCATTGCTTTATGATCGGATTACTTAGTTATTATACGTGTTACTAAGCTATGGCTAGAATTATTGCAAGTAAAAATAAGAAAAACATGGCTAAAGTTCGTAAAAAGCTAGAGAGCACCTATATTAATCTAAAAAGGCTGGGTATGCCCGACGAGAAAATGCTGGGTGCTGATGCGTTAATGCTAACGGAACAGCTTCTTACTGACAATAAGGCGGCCGAGGCATTGGTGGTTGCTGATCACCTAGTTGCAAAGTTCCCACTGATTATAGATGTGCTGTTACTTAAAGCCCGCGCTTTAATGAGGATGGAATATTTAGTTGAAGCTTCAGAGTATATTAATGAATTGATCCTTAAAGTGCCTGGCAACTTGGGTGTTTTGGTCGTCGGAGCTAAGCTACATACAGTGCTAGGTAATAGCGAAAAATCGTTACAGTTACTGAAAAGAGCTAACAAAATAAACGAGGGAAACTCAACTATTTTAATCCAGATGGCCGACTGTTATACCGCCATTGGAGAAAAAGCTAAAGCCGTAAGCTTGTATGAACGGGTAATAAAAAAAAATCGGTCTTTAGCTTGCGATTCTAATGAATTGCAAGGGCATGAACTGCAAGGGCTTATAGGTCTTTCGACGATTCAAGGCCTGCCAATCGCAGAACAAAAACAACTCAAAATTGCACTGAATTCAAAACTTGCAGATGCGGATATGAAGAGTCGTATTGCCTTTTGCTTGGCGGATATTGCTAAACGAGAAAAAAATACTGAGCAGGAAATTGAATATTTAAACCTCGCAAATGATCAGCTTTGCCAAACTATGGGCCATAGCTCGAACCTGAAAAATTTTACTCAGCAGAGAGAAAAGCAAACCGCATTAAATATTCGTATGTTTGATCAGCCCCAGCCTCGATGGCTAGAAGGGTTTGAGGTTGATGTTAATGATGCCCCCATTTTTATTCTCGGGCTCCCTCGAAGTGGCACTACCTTGGCGGAGCAGATGTTAGGCTCGCATTCTGCTATTGGCCAGACGGGTGAATCAAGGGCTGTGCCTATCGCTATCACCAGAGCTTATCAGAAATACCAGTACGGATTTCAGCTTGAAGACTTTCCTGTCAACTTTAATAAAATGCCGTTGGTTGCATTTAAGGGCATGGTAGCTGACGTGGTGAACTACCAACGCTTACTAACGGATAAATCTATCTATGTCGATAAGCTACTTCATTTAATCGATTACGCGGGAATTGCTGCCAATTTACTGCCAAAGGCTAAGTTTATCCATATGAACAGGGCGCCAATGGATATTTTTTTGAGTTGTTACCGGGGCGCTATTCCCGGCGTTCCTGCGACCAGCGTCATTGCCCAGTTAGCGGTATTATATATTCATTCCAAAAAGCTGATAGGCCATTGGCGCCAACTTTACCCAGAGCGGCTACATATTATTGACTATGCCGCGCTTGTTGATAATCCAGAGAAGATTATGCGAGGCACCATGGAGTTTTTAGAGTTGGACTGGGAAGACGGCATTCTGGAATTCCATAAACGTAAGAATGTTGTCAGAACCTTAAGTGTGGACCAGGTGAGGCAAGGTATTTATAAAACGTCGGTTAATAAATGGCTGCCCTTTAAAAGTATGCTGCAGCCGGCTATTGATGTATTGGAAAGCTATGGCGTTGATATTGAAGGTGTTCCTTATTTATAGGGCGATTTGCTGGCAGCTAATCTAGGAGAAAAGCAGTGCTTTTTTTCTAAAGGGTTGCGGGTTATATAATTACTAATGGTCAGCTATAAAATATAGTTAGAGCGGAATCGTAGATGGGGAAAGAGAGGGTAACTTGGGTTCTGTAAATAGTTTGTTAGCTGATGCGAATGCCTTGCTATTAGAGGGGCGATACTTGCAGGCCTTAAAGTTGACAGAGCAGATGGTCGACGTTAAGGGCGGGCAATTACAGAAGGTATTGTATGTTCAATTGTATGCATATAACGCTCTACAATATTTGGAAGAATCCTTTGAAACGGCAAAAAAGCTGTCGAAGTTTAATCTAAAGAGTAAAAAAAATCTTTTAGAATTCGCTTGTTTGTATACCTTGCTGGGTAAAAGCAAGCAGGCGAGAAAATATCTACAAGCGGCGTTAAAGCTTGCACCGAAAGATAATCTACTAGCTATAGAGCTAGGTTTAACCTTTGAGCACGAAGGCAATAATGAATCGGCGCTGAAGTTTTATCAACAAGTTGCACAACGTTGCCTTGGCCAGAATACAATAAGTTATGCAAATTTGAACGCGTTTAACCGCATGGCCGGTATCGGGGACTTAAGTGATAAGCAGCGTATTTTTCTTCGCGATTTGTTAGATACGAAGGCGTTAGAGAAATCGACAGCGTGCCAAATTATGTTTATTTTGGCCAAAGACGCGCGTTTTAGCGGTGATATTGATAATGATATTCGATGGTTACTTACAGCTAATCAACTTGCAGGGCAGATAGAGTCAGAAAAAGGTTTACGCTGGACAAAGGGGAAAAGTGAAAAGTTCACGCGAGAACTCAAAGAAGTTTTTGACCGGCCCTGCCCCGAATGGTTAGAGGTAAAAGGGCGCGGAGATATACAGCCCATTTTTATTTTAGCGATGCCTCGCAGTGGAACCACGTTGATTGAGCAAATTCTCGGCGCACACAGTGATGTAGGAAATACCGGTGAGTCGATGGCAATGCAAGTTGCGCTGGTTAAAAGTATCAGTAAGCTCGGTTTATCCAAATACAGTGGTGAGAACGCCATGTTGCATAATGTTACACTTTTGGATAATGTTGGTTTGGAAAAGGTTGCGGATTCATATGCAAGTTATTGTCGGCTGCTGACAAATAAACGGGTTTATACCGATAAAAATTTATCAAATGTTAAATGGGTAGGGTTACTGGCAAATTTATTTAGCAAGGCGAAGTTTATACATGTTGTTAGGGACCCTTTGGATAGCTGTACGAGCCTAATGCAACAAAATTTGCAAAACATTCCTTATTCAACAAATCCAAAGCATACTTTATTAGAATATGCCGAGTATCGTAAACAAATGGACTATTGGCGAGATCTATACCCTGATAGAGTTTACTATATTGAGTATGAGAAACTGGTGTCTAATCCCGAAACTGAACTTAAATTGATCTTCAAATTTCTAGGGCTAACATGGGATGATCGGGTACTTGACTTTTCGAGTCGTGAAAACTCGGTACGCACACCCAGTGGAGGGCAGGTAAGGCAAGGGTTAAATGTCCGTTCTGTTCAAAAGTGGCATAAATACAAAGTCCTTATACAACCTGCGATAGATTGCCTTGAAGGTGAGCTATCTTGGTTGAAGTGTGACTGACAATAAATTTGGTATTAAAATTAATGGCTGCCCTCATTGAAATAAATATAAACATTTGTAGTAAGAACCAACAGCGATAACTATTATATTAAGTGATATGAATAATAAACAGGATTACATTGGCAAGACAAAGCTAGAACGACTTTTTAGCCACCCGATATTTATTGTTTCCGCGCCGCGCTCAGGGAGTACATTATTATTTTCGTTGCTGAGGCAAAGTTCAGATATATGGACTGCGGGCGGCGAGATCCATCCTGTTTTTTCTCAATTCCCGGACCTTAAGGCTGAAAATAAAAACTTTGATTCTGGCGGTCTCTTTGCCCGCCATGCGGATGAAAAAACCAGTGAAAAATTTAAGCGGTTACTTGTTTCTATGCTGATAAATCGAGATGGGCAGCCGCTTACGATAGAGCGTATGGTTGCATCTATACCATTTCTAGAAAAAACACCTCGTAATGCACTTAATATTGAATTTATTTTAAAGGTATTTCCTAAGGCAAGGTTTATCTATTTGCATAGAGATCCTCGTGAAAATATCAGCAGCATAATGGAGGCGTGGGAACTTGGTGCCAGAACTGGTAGGTTTGTTACCTTTAGTGGTCTTCCGGGTTGGTCAAGAGGTGATTGGTGTTTATTATTGCCACCAAATTGGAGGCAATACAATGGTAAAAGTTTAGCAGAAATATCAGCGTTTCAGTGGCAGGCCTGCAATGAAGTCATACTGAGGGATTTAGGTCGATTACATAAAAGTCGGTGGGTCAGTATTTCTTATTCAGCGTTATTGGTTGAGACAGAGAAGAGCATCAGCCGACTGTGCCGGTTTTGTAGCGTCCAATTTGATGAGGTGATGAAGCTGCAGCTGGAGGGAGAGTTGCCTTTATCCCATACGGTAGTGTCGCTGCCAAAAAAAGGAAAGTGGCGACGCCATGAATCTGAGATTGCCCCACTATTGGCGGGCTTACAATCTACGATTAAAAAAATAAATAGCTTAAGCAGGTAGCGTTAAGAGAAGAGAGTAGCTATGAACTTTGAAGGTGAATTTAGAAAGTTAGCAGAGTGTGATATTTCGGCTCTGATTCAGTATGTCTCAGATATGCCAGAAGAGTCATGGTATGGGACATCAATCCGGCACAAAGCGTATCCAATGCATAAACATACTCAATCCATTCGTTTTTTATACGATAGAGACTTTCGGCATACTGACCCAACGGTACACCCTGAGTACGATGATTTTAAAAGCTTGATCAAGCCTTGTCTTGTAGGAATAAAGCGTTACTTTGATAGCCAACTTAAGTACCAACGGTTGCAAAAAAAACACGGTAAAGGGTATTTTATTCGATTAGTTTTAACTAGGCTAAATTCAGGAGGTGCAATTCAGAAGCACTTTGATAATGGTTTCTCTTTATTATGCAGTCATAGAATTCATATGCCGGTGATTACTAATGATGAGGTACATTTTACGGTAGGTGAGTCAGTAAAAGCATTGAAGTCAGGAGAGTTATGGGAAATTAATAATCGCTTATTACATGGTGTCGAAAATTCTAGTGACTTAAACCGCGTGCATCTGATTATGGACTATGTATTGCCAGGCGAAAAGATTATTGATACCAGCGGCGAGCAATTAATTTGTTGAAATATACGATAGAAATACGAAAAAATATTAGTAGATAATGCTATGTACTAATATTTGAGGAGCGCCATCATCATTACCCGCAGTGAGCACAAATTTATGAATTCATTCCAACTGACCTTTGCCGATTTTAAAATCATCATCATTGTTATCTTGGCGATTTGTTTATCCGCCTGCGCGGGTCGCTCAACCCCGCCAGAAATAAATACGGGCAAGGTTAATTACAATTGTAATTTTGATATTCACCAATATCTACAGGATCCGCAAGGGTACAATGCTAAAGGTTTAGCGCAGGCATTTAACTGGCTAAGGTTGAGCATCACTCGCGGACTCAACGGGCCAACAGGCAAGATTCTTGGTCAGAGTTTTGAGTCTCAGTGGATTAAGAAAAATGAAGCCCTAAATGTTATTTGGCATATAGGTTCAGATCATACTGTCACTAAGAAAAGCTTTATCGTTATTTATAAAGGACAGCATGAATTTGTGTTTGCAGAGATCCCGGAGAAAGATTTAGCACGATTTGATTTGCAAGCGGATGAAAGTGGTCCTCGGTCTATAAGATTGTGCCCTATTGTTAAAAAGCCGGCACAGTAATTTCATTCAGCCATTTATATGGGCAAGCTATAAAGAAAGAGGTTGTAAGTAGGTCGGTTTTGAATTCAGCTTGCTAACCGACCTACGCTGATTAAATGCTTCTTTATCGATAAAGATAAGGACTTTATTCCCAGTTCAACGCTCCCCCTGTTTGATATTCAAGTACCCGCGTTTCAAAGAAGTTCTTTTCTTTGCGCAGGTCCATCATTTCTGACATCCAGGGGAACGGGTTTTGTGCGCCAGAAAATTGCTCGGGCAAGCCTAGCTGAGCCAGCCGGCGATTGGCAATAAAGTGTAAGTACTCTTCCATCATCTGAGCATTCATACCCAATACGCCCCGGGGCATGGTGTCACGGGCATATTCAATTTCTATTTGCGTCCCTTCAAGAATCATTTGAATGACTTCTTGTTGAAATTCAGTGGTCCACAAATGTGGGTTTTCCAATTTGATTTGGTTGATGACATCAATGCCAAAATTTAAATGCATGGATTCGTCGCGCAGAATGTATTGAAATTGCTCGGCGACCCCGGTCATTTTGTTGCGGCGGCCCATGGACAGTATTTGGGTAAAGCCGCAGTAGAAAAATATACCCTCGGTTACCGCGTAAAAACTTACTAAATTGCGCAATAGCTCTTGGTCAGTCTCAGGGGTGCCCGTGTTAAAGTTGGGATCACTTAATGAATGAGTGTGGCTAAGGCTCCATGACGCCTTTTTGGCGACCGAAGGCACCTCTCGGTACATATTAAAGACTTCTCCCTCGTCCATCCCCAGTGATTCGATACAGTATTGGTAGGCGTGAGTATGAATGGCCTCTTCGAAGGCCTGGCGCAATATGTATTGCCGGCACTCGGGGTTGGTGATCAGCCGGTAAATCGCCAGAACGAGATTGTTCGCTACCAGAGAATCTGCGGTAGAAAAGTATCCGAGTGAGCGCATAACAATCAGTCGCTCGTCTGCGTTTAGCCCTTCTTCATCTTTCCATAAAGCGATATCGGCAGTCATGTTAATTTCTTGTGGCATCCAATGATTAGCACAGCCATCAAGATATTTTTGCCAGGCCCAATCGTATTTAAAAGGGACCAGCTGATTTAAATCAGCGCGGCAGTTGATCATTCGTTTTTGATCGACCTGAATCCGTTGCGAGCTTGATTCGAGCTCTTGCAGCCCAACGGAGGTGTCCATACTTGCTACAGCGGCGGCGGCTGCGTCGTGGTTTCCTACAAGAGGCTGGGTGCTTTGATCTTGAGGCGCAGAGCTATCCGTAGAGGCTAGCATGCCAGATGTGGGATTGATCTCAGGGCTAGTGCTTGCAGGGTTGGCATTGACCGGATTTGAAGAGATGGGCTCAAAAGGGGTGGGCTCAGAAGGTTTTTCTGGGCTAGAGGGTTCGGTTGGCGAGTCTTGAATCATCGTTTCAGCAGTCGCCTTTACAATTTCTGGTGCCGGCGTTTCGGTGGTGCTAGCGTCTTCGCGGTAATCATCCCAACTTATCATGGGGTATCCTCTTTAAATTTAATCGTTCAGTAATGAATATCGTTCTGCCAAGCTAAAAACCTTGTCCACTAACACTAGGTATTAGCCCGCAGTGTTAGTGGCAATGGGAATATGATTAGCTTACTGGCAAGCCTCGCATTCCGGGTCGTCGAGAGAGCAGGCTTGCGGAACAGGGGCCGCCTGTATCGTTTCGTTCATTGTGGACGAAACGGCATTTAGAGCACCCGTATCAATCGTAGATTTTTCTGTGCTGGTGGCGGCCAGCGAACGGAGGTAGTAGGTTGTTTTTAGACCTCGATACCACGCCATGCGATAGGTGACGTCGAGTTTCTTACCGCTGGCATTATTGATATACAGATTGAGTGATTGCGCTTGGTCAATCCATTTTTGGCGACGGCTAGCCGCATCGACTATCCAGCGAGGCTCCACTTCAAAGGCGGTTGCGTAAAGTATCTTTAAATCGTCGGGTACTCTGTCGATTTGTTGGACGCTACCATCATAGTGTTTAAGATCGTTTACCATAACGCTGTCCCATAGATTGCGGTCTTTTAGGTCGCGAACTAAATAAGGATTAATGACGGTAAACTCGCCAGATAGATTGGATTTGACGTAGAGGTTCTGATAAGTGGGCTCAATTGACTGCGATACGCCCGTTATGTTGGCAATAGTTGCAGTAGGCGCAATGGCCATGATGTTAGAGTTCCGTATACCGTTATTTTTTACCGTGGCTCGCAGGGTTTCCCAATCAAAAGTTTGGCTGTAATCAACCTCGATAAAATCAGAGCCTCGTTCTATCTCTAGCTGCTTGAGAGAGTCAATAGGGAGTATTCCTTTGCTCCAAAGAGAACCTTCGAAACTAGAGTAACTGCCGCGTTCCTGGGCTAATTTAGATGAAGCTTGAATGGCATAGTAGCTAATGGCTTCCATCGACCGGTCGGCAAACTCTACCGCTTCGTTTGAGCCATAAGCAATATGCTGTTTATACAAAGAGTCCTGAAACCCCATGATGCCCATTCCAACGGGGCGATGGCGGAGGTTAGAGGTACGGGCTTGCGGCACCGAGTAGTAGTTGATGTCGATAACGTTATCTAGCAAGCGGATAGCAGTACTAATAGTTTTTTGTAGCTTATCGAGGTCAAGGCCGTTCTCGCCAATATGCTGTGGTAAGTTAATCGATCCCAGATTACAAACAGCGATTTCTTCGTGGCTGGTATTGAGAGTAATTTCAGTGCACAAATTTGACGAGTGAACCACGCCAACATGCTGTTGGGGAGAACGCACGTTGCAGGGGTCTTTAAACGTGATCCAGGGGTGGCCC
Source organism: Gammaproteobacteria bacterium (assembly GCA_024280785.1). Classification (GTDB taxonomy): domain Bacteria; phylum Pseudomonadota; class Gammaproteobacteria; order Pseudomonadales; family UBA7434; genus UBA7434. The sequence goes on along the minus strand of JAJRPK010000010.1, from coordinate 1,969 downwards.
GTTTCAAATAGCATGCCGAGCATTTTTCGCCACATATCTTGCGCTTTTAAGCGTCTGAATACTGACAGTTGTCCCGCATCGGCCATCCGTTCGTATTCGGTATAGCGTGCTTCGAATGCGCTGCCGTATAAGTCGTGTAATTCAGGTGTATCGTTAGGGGTGAATAATGTCCACTCTTTGTCTTCAAATACACGTTTCATGAATAGGTCGGGGACCCAGTGGGCGGTGTTCATATCGTGAGTGCGGCGGCGATCATCACCGGTATTTTGGCGGAGCTCTAAAAACTCTTCGATATCCAAATGCCATGTCTCGAGGTAGGCGCAAACGGCACCTTTACGCTTGCCTCCCTGATTGACAGCAACGGCGGTGTCATTAACAACCTTTAGGAAAGGAACTACGCCTTGTGACTTGCCGTTAGTTCCTTTGATATAAGAACCCAAGGCTCGGACGGGTGTCCAGTCATTGCCTAAGCCTCCCGCCCATTTTGACAGCATGGCATTATCATGAATGGCGCTATAAATACCGTCCAGATTATCGGGTACTGTACTAAGAAAACATGAAGAGAGCTGTGGCCGTAATGTGCCAGCATTAAATAATGTGGGCGTAGAACTCATGTAATCGAAAGAAGATAACAGGTTGTAAAATTCAATCGCACGAGCATTTTTGTCGTCTTCTTGAATCGTTAAGCCCATGGCGACACGCATAAAAAAGATTTGTGGCAATTCAAACCTGACTTCATCTTTGTGAATAAAGTAACGGTCAAATAATGTTTGTAAGCCAAGGTAGTTAAATTGTAGATCGCGCTCAACTTTAAGGGCAGCACCCAATCGAGGCAAATCAAACGTTGCTAGTTCAGGTGATAAAAGTTCAAACTCAATACCTTTTTCAATATAGCGGTTCAACGCTGATGGGTAGAGTTGCTGCATTTGTGAATGAGTTGCTGAATTTGCAATTCCTAGCAATTGCAATGCATCGCTTCGAATCGTATCGAGAAGCAAACGGGCGGTGACATAACTGTAGTTTGGGTCTTGCTCTACCATCGTACGGGCGGTCATTACCAGCGCTGTATTGACCTCTTTATAAGAAACGCCGTCGTATAAATTTTTAAGGGCTTCTTCTAGTATGGTGTCAGCGCTAACGTCTGATAGTCCTTCGCAGGCCTCACGAACGATGGTGCCAAGGCGATGCATGCCTAATGGTTGGGTGCTGCCATCAGCCAATACGACATTGATAGTGTTGGCTTGGGTTGAAAAAGACTGTTCTTTTTCTGCCCTGAGTTGAGCTCTCTGTTCCCGGTAGAGTACATAGTCGCGGGCGACTTTTTGCTCGCCGCTGCGCATTAAGGCCAGTTCAACCTGATCCTGGATGTCTTCTATGTGGATAGTGCCACCTGAAGGCATGCGGCGTTTAAAGATGGCTGTGATTTGCTCGGCTAAATGAGCCACAGTTTCATGTATCCGACTAGAGGCTGCTGCAGTGCCTCCTTCGACGGCGAGAAAAGCCTTGGTAATAGCAACACTAATTTTGCTAACGTCATAAGTTACTACGGTGCCATTGCGTTTAATAACACGCATCTGTCCAGGAGCAGTGACAGTCAAATCAATGGTGTCTGAATTTAATGGCACGTTAGTTGAACCTGAAGACTGGCTGGTTGGATTCGAGCTGGTTAGCTTACCGCGAACGTTGGTCTCGGTGTGTTGCATGTTTATTCCTCAAAATTTGCTGCTTGTTGCTAATTTTTTAATGGTGGCTTTTGCGCGGTTGTTGTTTCGCTATGCGTCAAAATATTGGCAGGCCCTGTGTATTGTTATGCTCGATCGAGTTTAAATAAGGCATTTTTAGGCTTCAAATGCGTCAATTAGTCTCATAATGCCTTCGAGTAGAAAATCTTATCCGGTTATATTGGACTTTTTTGTCCAGCCTTTAGTGATGGGGCTTGCACCTCGATAAAACCCAAAACCCCAACATG
>JAJRPK010000346.1 GCA_024280785.1 Gammaproteobacteria bacterium | reverse complement strand
CTCTGAATTACGTCCACGGAATATGAAGCACTGGCATTTGATAAAAAGCAGCGGTGCTGAACTCCAAGCAAAATTACATCATCATCAAGTCTTCAGGTTTCTCGTAGTCCTTGAATTCATACTTGATTCTGGAAAACGTTGTCTTGTTTTGATTCCAGAAGATGCATTGGATAAAGACAGTCATCGCCAATTAAGAGCGGCTTTGCGGACTGAGAATGGATTTTAATTATCCCTGTAGGCAGAAGTACTGTACCCATATATAAGTATAGACTAGAGGTGTCCTAGATATATCGGTACTGACCGGGCCATCTAAGCAATAGAGACAAGACCTCAATGCTCGCGATATATATTAGATATATCGGCCACATTACTTTAATAATAGTCCCAATACAGGGAATTAAATCCAAAACTATGGTGAGGGGAGCAATGGCTGACGCATAAGCGGTGCAGCGAAAAGCCGTTTCAAAAGACACATGTGAACCGAATAGTTTCCATATAACCAATAATAGGGCTGCACCAATAAATGCTTCAATTATCATCGTAATTGGGATCACAATGGCGGAAAAATATCCTGTCGATAGAAAACTTGTCACGTTGGCGCCGAATGCTGTGAGTGCTGAAATAGTCAGGCCTGTGATAATCACCATGACACTGATGAAGAAAATAGGTGCGTCAAAGCCACCAGATTTCTCCATTTTGCGAAAAAACTGAATCGGACGGGTGATCACTTGTATGGCATCTTTACCAATAGAAGTGAATGTACAATCAAACATGACAACACCTTTATAGGGTTAAGTTATATGAATATAGGATGAACAATCGTGAGTCTAAGGCGAGCCGTTCTAATAAAAACAATGAAAATTTCTGTAAGTTCTTATTCTCTGAATCGCTTTTATTCATCCTATTTTCCTGAGTAGTTAAGTAAATTAACGTATTACACTTGCGCTAATGTCTTACCCGTAATGCAGGAGGCGTTCCAAATTTGGAGGTAAGTAGGGCTTATTGCTTTAACATATTGATATTAAAGTCAATAATAAATATTCAGGGGTTTCTTCTTTGTGCCCGTCTATTTTCAGGTCGCCCAAAAAGTTTCTGTAATGCTAACGCTATATTGTCAATTGTATGCATATAGCGCACGCTACTTTTTTGGGAAAAGTAGCTGGTAAAAATGCGGGTGTAGAAGTTACTAACTTGGTGGTGAGGGTGTGTTGGAGATTTTTCGTAGGTTAGAATGCATTATTATTGAGTAATTAAAAGGAGAGGGTTTTGAGATTAGCGGGTGTATTTGTGAGTGTTGTACTTTGTATGACAAGCTCGGCTTTGATGGCAGGTGTGCCTCTTGATGTCCTAGAGGTCAATGGACATCCGGGCTATTTAACCGCGCAAGAAATGAGCCCTGATGGTGTTGTCGATAAGGTTTTGGTGGTGGTGAAGGGGTTTGATAACGACAATACAGAGCATCCCATTGAAGACCTTAATACAAAATACCAGCCGATGATTGAAGAGCTACAAGCAGATGGATGGGATATCGTGGTCTTTGATTATGTTCGTGGTGATATTGATATCAAACAAAACGCAGAAAATCTAAAGCATTTTATTGATTACCTGGATGGGATCGCCATCCCCGACTACCACCTGGCTTTAATCGGTGGTTCTATGGGAGGCATCGTAGCCCGGACAATGTTCGTTCAGGAATACTCCAATTTGGGTGTAGATACTTATGTGTCGGTTGATGCGCCCCATTATGGTGTTTATTTAAGTCCTTGGGTTAATGACATAGCCGTTCTTGCTATTGATGCTGAAGCAGGTCATCAAATGGCCCATGGGGAGCCGGAGTATAGAGAGCACTATGGATGGCTGCAGGATGTTGAAGCATCGCCAGGTTTTATGGCGTCTGTCATCGACCCTATAATGACCCAGGCTATTGCCCTAAGTAATGGTGAAGATCAATGGGAAGTTAACTGGGCTGATCTTACGATACATACTCGTTATCATCCCGTGAGTTCTGTTGTGAAGACATCCGGTGGGGAGTTTGAATCTGACTATGTGCCCTACCACTCTGCGGTGTTGCTGGATAACACCTCAATTAGCAAGAAACGTAAGTGGAATCGGAATCACTACTGGTATGACGATACCTCCACCTCGTATTTTGATGTTAAGCAAGCGAATCCCAAAACAGAACATGGCGCACCTGTATTTGCAATGCGCCAAGCGGTTGACTTTATCGTTGCCAATGGATCATATGACGCCGGGTATTTCGTTAGGCCGAACTGAATCGTTAGCGGGTGGGCAGAGTGGGTTTATTGTTACGCCGTCTCCAAGCCCTAGTTTTGGAAATCTCTGGCACTAGAATGGTATTGATATTTGCCTGCGAAGGATTAGGTTCTGGATAATCACGGATAAAATGCAGGCCGCGGCTTTCTTTGCGAGAGAGAGCGGATTGGATAATTAAATCAGAGACCAGGGCCAAATTTCGCAGTTCAATGAGGTCGGAGGTGATTTTAAAGTTGGCGTAATAATCGTGAATTTCGCGGTTAAGCAAGTCGACGCGATGCTTGGCGCGCTCCAACCGTTTGGTGGTGCGCACGATACCGACATAATCCCACATAAAGCGTCGTAGTTCATCCCAGTTGTGGGTGACAACGATATGCTCGTCTGAATCACTGACCTGGCTTTCATCCCAGGGTTGAATAGCGGTGTCAGGGAGCGGTTTATCCAGGTTACCAAGGATGTCTTCCGCTGCGGCTCGGGCGAAAACTAAGCATTCCAGCAGTGAATTGCTGGCCATACGATTGGCGCCATGCAGACCGGTGAAACCCACTTCACCAATGGCATATAAGCTCTCGATGTCGGTGCGTGCGTGCAAGTCAGTCATCACACCGCCGCAAGTATAGTGAGCAGCGGGTACGACCGGTAACGGTTCAGTGCTCATATCAAAGCCAAACTTCAGGCAACGGGCATATATAGTTGGGAAATGCTGAATAATAAAATTAGCGGGTTTATCGCTGATGTCTAAATAGAT
>JAJRPK010000009.1 GCA_024280785.1 Gammaproteobacteria bacterium | reverse complement strand
GGTAAAAAAGTACCTGACCAAATTGCATAGCAATTTAGCATAGGCTTTGCCTATCCGTAGGGTGAGCGCAGCGAGTACAAATGCCGTAAGCATTCCGTCGCTTAAGCGCCGAAGCTTGCGAGTAGGGTTATTTGTGGGCACCTACATCGTGTATGTTTCTAGCTAGCCTGGGGCAGCTCATTGATGGTGACTCAAAGGGGCTGGGTAAAAGAAGTGAGTTTGTGAAAACGGCGGTGTTAATCTGAACTCATACAGATTAACAACGTAATTTAACTAGTGCCAATTTAACGAACAATAGTATAACAAGGCGTGTAGTTCTCAGCGTTGATCTTCATACGGCCTTGTTCAGCAAACGATAACAATAAGCCATCAAGCGACTGCATCAAATCCTCGTCACCGTTTATCAAATAATTTCCGTGTTCCGCTATAGCTTGTAGCCCTTCAGCTTTGACATTGCCCGCTACTAACCCCGAAAACATCGCGCGCAAATTAACCGCTAACTCAAAAACAGGCTGGTCCCGTTGTAAATTCAAGTTAGCCATATTCTCGTGACTAGGAATAAATGGCCGCTGGACTTCGTACGGTACGGTTAAATTCCAATTGAAATAGTAGGCATCTTTTTTGTCGCGCCGCTGTTCTTTGACTCGCTCCATTCCCTGAGCTATCTCTTTGGCCACCTTTTGGGGATCGTCTATGATGATCTGATATTTTTTTTGCGCATCTCGACCAAGAGTAAAACCAATAAATTCGTCAATAGTTTTAAAATAATCGGCCGAAGACGCTGGTGCTGTAAAAACCAGTGGAATGAAATTATTTTTGTTTTCTGGATGTAATAACAGGCTAAGTAAATAAAATATTTCTTCAACGGTTCCTACTCCGCCAGGAAAAACTACAATCCCGTGTCCGGTACGAACAAAAGCCTCTAGCCTTTTTTCGATATCAGGCATAATAATTAATTCGTTGACAATCGGGTTGGGAGATTCGGCGGCGATAATTCCGGGCTCAGATATACCTAAGTAACGCCCATCCGTATTGCGCTGTTTTCTATGTGCAACGGCGGCACCTTTCATTGGCCCTTTCATCGCACCTGGGCCACAGCCAGTACAGATATCCATGTTCCGCAAACCTAACTGGTAGCCTACTAACTTGGTATATTCGTACTCAGCGCGTTTAATAGAGTGCCCTCCCCAGCACACTACAATATTGGGATCGCGATTAGGCATGAGTGCGTTAGCGTGCCGCAAAATATTAAATATAGCGTCAGTAGTTCCCTGCTGAGTACTTAAGTCGTAGGTATGGTTAGTATAAAGTTCACTATGAACAAAAACGACATCTCTAAGTACAGCAAAAAGATGTTCTTTGATTCCTTGAATCATCTCTCCATCAACAAATGCATGCGCTGGCGCATCAATTAAATCGAGTTTAATCCCTCGCTCACGCAGCCGGATTTGAATATCAAAATTTTGATATTGCTCAAGAACCTTAGTGGTGTCGTCCTCACTGCTACCACAGTTGAGAACTGCCATCGCACACTGACGAAAAATACTGTACAAGCGCGTTTGTGATGCGTCATACAACTGCTCTATCTCTCGGCGCGAAAGTATCTGCATACTTGCGTCAGGAGTAATAGACGCATTGACGCGTTCAACTGTACTATTGTCGGAATCCGGAGCCTTCATTGATCAACCTTTTGATCTTTAAAACCTGAGCCTTTAAAACCTCAGCCTTTAAAATAATGGAATGAAGTAATAAGAATAGTAGATTTTTGCGGAGGTCTTACTGCAGATTTTTGTTAAGTATTTGCCCGGTCATCAATTCCAACACCCGCTTATAGGTACACAAAAAGAGCTAACCGCAACTCAGTAGAGGAAAGCAGGCATTTGATCGATTATCAATCCAGGAACAACTGACCGAAGGCCAAATCAGGGAATATGATCGAGTGCATCGGCACCCTCTACCACAGGTATGGCAAGATCTTCTTTATTCAACTTCAACAGCAGCAAAATATTTGCCGCTACAAAAATGGAGGAATAGGTTCCGATGACGACTCCAAGAATGAGCGCTGTAGCAAAGCCGTGAATAGTTTCCCCACCGATAAAAAATAACGAGAACAGTACTAGTAATGTAGTTATCGACGTTATCAAAGTTCGACCCAATGTCTGGGTTAGAGACCTATTAATGATTTCTTCTGGTGTACTTTTGCGGACTAACCTGAAATTCTCACGAATTCTATCGGAGACCACAATCGTATCGTTAAGCGAATAACCGATTACAGCTAATAATGCCGCGAGGACCGTCAGGTCAAAATCGAGCTGCAATGCAGAAAACAAACCTAAGGTTATTAACACGTCATGAACTAATGCTACAACGGCACCTATAGAAAATTTAAATTGAAAACGAAACGCTACATAGATCATTACGCATATCAATGCCGCTAGCATGCCTAAGCCGCCTTGTTCACGAAGCTCGTCTCCTACTTGCGGGCCAACGTATTCAATTCTTTTTAAATCAATCTTACCCTGATAGTTCATTTTTAAGGCCAGTAATAAATCATCGCCTAAAGAACTGCTATTACTTTGTGGTAAACGAATCAAGACGTCACTGTCTGAACCGAAGTTGATAACTAAAGCGTCGTTATAACCCGTAGCTTCCAAGGTATCGCGAATATTTTTTAAATCAGCGGGTTTATCGTAAATAACTTCAACTAAGGTGCCACCGGTAAAATCTAAACCGAATTTCAAACCCTGCGTCGATAATGAAACGATAGAGGCAGTCACTAATAAAAGTGACACAAAGGCCGCCAACTTTCGCATGCCCATAAAATTAATTGTTTTTTCTAAAGCCATAACTAACTCTTTTATCAGCGGTAACTTGCATGTCTCTTAATAAACATGACTCTTAATAAAAACAGTGCCTCTGCTCAAGCGAAGAGACAACAACCAATGTAACACCTCTGAAGCTTATAGATGTAATTTCTTAACATTTCGCCCGCCATAGGCGAAGTTTATTAGCGATCGAGTTCCCATAATTGCAGTAAACATCGAGGTCAATATGCCAATAGACAAGGTAATCGCAAACCCTTTAATTGGGCCCGTACCAACACCGTATAAAATAACCGAAGCCAATAAGGTGGTTAAGTTAGCATCTAATATCGTTACAAACGCCCGATCATAGCCGGTGTTTATTGCCATTTGTGGGGATAGGCCATTTTTAAGTTCTTCTCGTATACGAGAAAAGATAAGAACGTTAGCGTCAACGGCCATACCTACAGTCAAAACGATACCGGCAATACCCGGTAACGTGAGAGTGGCTGATAACAGTGACATAACAGCAATAATTAACATGAGATTAACCGCAAGCGCAATATTCGCCGCTAAGCCAAAAACTTTATAGACAAACAGCATGAACACGATGACCAGCAGCAAACCGAATACGACAGATTTAATGCCCTGTGCAATATTTTCAGCACCCAATGATGGCCCAATTGTACGTTCTTCGACAAAATCCATCGGCGCCGCAAGTGCGCCAGCCCGCAACAATAACGCCAATTCAGAGGCTTCAGCGGCGCTGTCTATCCCGGTAATACGAAATTGAGCACCAAGTGCTGATTGAATCGTCGCTAAACTAATGATCTCTCGACTGTCGTAGCTGGTGTAAACAGCTTCACGCTCACCTTCCTGGTTAATTCTTTCGCCAACTTTGCGGACTTTCCGTTCAATGAATAGCACGGCCATTTTACGTTTAATGGCATGACGGGTAACCCCATGCATGATTTTTCCGCCGTCGGCATCCAAACTGATGTTGACTTGTGGCTGTGAGTTTTCGTCGAAGCCCATCGATGCGCCGGAAACGTGTTCACCGGTGATAATAAAATCTCGCTCTATATTTACGGGCCGGCCATCATTATTGAATTCTTCGGTATCAAGCCCTCCCGTATTGAGCTTTGCCGCCAACCTAAACTCTAAATTAGCCGTCTTTCCTAAAATTCGTTTGGCTGTCACAGTATCTTGTACGCCCGGTAGCTCTACAACTATGCGGGTGCGGCCTTGTCGCTGGATCAGTGGTTCAGAAACACCGAGCTCGTTAACCCGATTGCGGAGCGTTATCAGGTTTTGGCTAACCGCTTCATCTTCTAAGGTCTTGACCCCTTGCTCTCCCAGCTCAAGCTCGAGAACAAATATACTTTCTGTCTGAAATTTACGGCGGGTCATTTCAGGCATTTGCGAAAGAGCTAAATTCGACGCTTTATCTCTCAACTCCTCCGATTTAAACCTTCCGGTAATCACGCCTTGCTTAAGCTGCACAATACCGCGAATCTTTTCTTTTCTTAATGTCGTTTTATAGGTAGATAAACTAGAGCGTAAACGTGTCTCGATGGCAGCCTCGGTATCGACTTGCATTAAAAAATGAACTCCACCACTAAGATCTAAACCCAGCTTCATTGGCCCAGCGCCTAAACGTTTTAACCATTCGGGAGTGGTAGGAGCCATATTAAGTGCGACAACAAAATCTTCACGCCCTAACGCATCTTGAACAATCTTTTTAGCGGCGAGCTGTTGCGATTTTTCATTCAAACGGATTAAAACTTTGCTGGAGTCAATCACAGCGCTGATATAGCCAATTTCTCTAGCACTGAGTGCTTGAGTCGCTATGGCTATCTCATTATCCCCTAGAATCGCTGAGCTACTTTGACCAGAAATTTGTACCGCAGGGTCGGGCGCATAGATATTGGGCAAAGAATAAATTACCCCCAGAACTACAGCGAATGCGAGAATTAAATTTTTCCAAACAGGATAACGATTCATAACCCTTCTTTTTGTAGTATGTTGTTGTACATTGTCGTACAAAGCTGCCGTATAGAGACTATATAGAATAGACTCTGTGTAGACACCCTGATTAATGACTTAAACGTTTATTCTTACCTATATTCATTCTCGGCATGCAGATTGAGCCAAGCCAAACTGCGCCGCGCATTATAGGGGTATAGAGGCAGATCTATCAATATTAGCTACTTCATTTTGCTTCAATACACGCTGCATGGGCTTAAGGTGGGGGCAATTCCGTCAATTTAAATTGCCTGCAACCAAAATCAGCCTAAATTTATTCGCGCATTGGCAAAAAATCGCATCCAAGCGCTGTTTTCACCCCATTCTGAAGGTACCCATGATTGCTGGACTGAGCGAAAAATTCGCTCAGCATGCGGCATCATAATCGTAACCCTGCCATCTTTACTAGTGACTCCGGCCAAACCGTCGGGCGATCCATTGGGATTGTGAGGATAGCTTTGAGTAGTTTGGCCGCTATGGTCGATATAACGTAAAACGATTTTTTGCTGAGTCTTCAGCCCGGTTAAATCATTTTGACTAATTTCAGCTCTACCTTCCCCGTGCGCAACGACAATCGGCATCTGAGATCCTGCCATTCCGCTAAAAAACAATGATGGTGACGTTTGAACTTCAACCATCACTAATCGCGCTTCATACTGTTCTGATTCGTTGCGAACGAAACGCGGCCAGTTATCAGCGCCAGGAATTAACTCCCGCAAATTTGATAACATTTGGCAGCCGTTACAAATGCCCAAAGTAAACGTATCTTTACGCTGAAAAAATGTCTCGAATTGATCTCTCGCTATGTTATTAAAAAGAATGGTTTTCGCCCAACCTTCTCCAGCGCCCAACACATCCCCATAAGAGAAGCCGCCACAAGCTGCAAAGCCTTGGTAGTCTTCTAGCTTTTCACGACCTTCGAGGATATCGCTCATATGAACGTCATAGGTATCAAAACCAGCCCGATCAAATGCCGCCGCCATTTCATATTGGCCGTTTACCCCCTGTTCGCGCAACACCGCGACACGGGGCTTACTCGCAACGTTAATATAGGGCGATGCAACATTGTCCTCGGAGTTATAGCTCAACTTTGCATACAAACCACGGTCGCTGCCATTTCGAATCGCCTCAAACTCCTGCCTGGCGCAATCACTGTTATCCCGAAGCGACTGGATGTTATAACTGGTTTCATGCCAAATTGAGTGTAAGTCGTGAACTGAACGATCTAATTCGCTTACATCGCCATTTTTTAGACGGATCTTCAAGTCGCGATTGGGCTGCCCTAAAACAGTCACTGCATTATCAAGACCGTTAGATTTATAGACCTCTATAACATGCTGTAAATCTGTTTGTTTGATTTGCAGCAACGCTCCTAATTCTTCATTGTAAGACCAAGCTAAAGCCGATGTTACATCTGCTTGCAGGTCTAAACCAATATTGCCGGCAAAGGCCATCTCACAAGCGGCAACCAAAAGTCCACCGTCAGAACGATCATGATAAGCTAATATTTTCTTGTCATTTAATAACGCTTGGGTGCCGGCAAAAAAACTGGCTAACGAAGCTGCCGAGTCTACATCGGCGGCCACTCTACCGAGCTGCTTATAGACTTGCGCTAAAGCTGAAGCCCCCAAACGCTGTTGACCCTGTGATACGTCAATTAACAATAGAAATGTCGGCTCGTCGATTAACTGTAACTGAGGAGTAACCGTCAATCGAACGTCCTCAACTCTCGCAGCAGCGGTAATAATCAACGACATTGGCGAGGTAACCTGTTTGTCAAGCTCACCTTCGGTCCAACCGGTACTCATAGACATTGAGTCTTTACCGACGGGAATGGCAATACCTAGCGCGGGGCATAACTCCATGCCCACCGCCTGAACAGCCTCGTAAAGTTTTGCATCTTCTCCCGCATGACCGGCAGCAGACATCCAGTTCGCGGACAGCTTAAGCTCGCCAATTGAAGCAATCGGGGCACAAGCGATATTTGTTATTGCTTCACCCACCGCCATTCTAGCGGAAGCTGCAGCATCGATTAAAGCCACTGGCGTGCGCTCACCTATTGATAAAGCCTCACCCGTATAACCTTTGTAAGTATTCAAGGTCACCGCAGCATCCGCTACTGGAACTTGCCAAGGGCCAACCATTTGGTCTCGATGAACCATGCCAGTAACCGATCGGTCACCAATAGTGATTAAAAAACTTTTACTCGCAATCGAGGGTAATCGTAATAAACGCTCTAGCGCATCTTCAACGGTAACTCCGGTAAAATCTAACTCGAGCAATGTCGGATTCGCAGTTACCACATCGCGGTGCATCTTAGGCGCTTTGCCAAAAAGTACTGACATAGGTAGATCAACGGGGAGATTGTTGAAATGGTCGTCGGTTAATTTGAGATGTTCGGCAGAGATGGCCTCTCCCACTACCGCATAAGGTGTCCGCTCACGCCG
>JAJRPK010000345.1 GCA_024280785.1 Gammaproteobacteria bacterium | reverse complement strand
TACTGCCGGGACCCAGCTCACTAAAGAACATGTGTATCCACTAAGACCGTGTCCATCAAATGCTATTCCGCCTTCAGAAATTGATAAGGTTTTAGGCTCAACTTTGAACCGGGATTTACCGGCGGGTGCCCATTTTAGTCAAAGTGATTTGGACTAATTAATAATGATATCCGTGTTTAATAATCCCTTTGCAGAAGGAGTCGAGCGGACATTTTGGGAAATGTGCGTGCATCGCGATATTGAAGCCTTTCTTGCCGGTGATTGGTCTATTACCGAAGCTGATTTTGATGAGGAAGAGTTTTTTGGAATGGATGCGTGTGGTAGCAACGATCCTCGAAATTGGTTGCCAAAATATCCGACACTGGATGCCTATCGTAGAGAATTTGACATACAGGCAAAGGAATTTACTGGTTTTGACTTTGCTGAAGATCCGCGTGCCGCGCTGTACTCTGCGCTACAACTTTCGGACCCTCAAATTAATGGAGACAGGGCTGTTATTGTAAAAACATTCGATGGTGGTATCTTGTTAGACAATGGTTCTACTCATGTCTTGGAATGGCGGAGTATATTTCACCTGCGGTGCAAAAAAAATGTTTGGCGGTTTACCGGGTTTACCGGGTACTTGCCATTGCAATGAGAGATAAAGATTATAAGATTCTTATGCGTGCCGATGGTTCCGGTGAGATTGGTATGGGTCATATTATGCGGTGCATTGGCCTTGCTCAAAAACTTAGGGAGAGAGGAGGCCAGGTTGTATTTGCGTTAGGAATGCACTCTGACCCAGTTGTTGACAGGCTTAAGTTTGAAGGCTTTGAATGTCGGGTTCTCGACGTTGTTCCAGGGTCAATTGAAGATTCAACGGCAACTATAACGGCCTGTAATAGTCTCTCAGTCTCAATGGTGCTGGTCGATGGGTATCATTTTGACGGTGACTGGTTAGAAAGCATTGCTGCACCGGGTCGAAAATTGATGTTGTGGACTGACTATTTACAGTCTGAATTTCTACCGGTTGATTTGTTACTCAACCAAAATCCTCATGCCAGCAAGTCAGAACACCAGCGGGCATCACCGCAGGCTAGGATACTTATTGGTCTTAATTATGCCGTCTTGCGGTCAGAGTTTACTGATCATAGTGGGTTGCGTAGATTACGGACTGGAGTGGACAATCTATTAGTCACGATGGGTGGAGCAGATCCCGCTGGAATGACCTTGCAGGTGTTGAACGCTCTGCTATTGAACCCGCCAGCTATCAGCGTGACAGTCGTCGCAGGGCCGGCTAATTCTGCCTACAATGAAATCAACGAAATGGCTTCGCGGCTCACACAGTGTAGGGTTCTTAAATCAGTTCAAAATATGAGTTCTTTGATAGCGCAGGCAGACTTGGCCATATCCGCTGCGGGGACCACTCTGTGGGAGTTTGCTTATGCAGGGTTACCGACCCTGGCTGTTTCTATTGCGGAGAACCAAGAGCCCTTAGGCGAATCGCTGGGTGCTTATGGCGGAGGAGTTTATCTAGGCAAAGCTAGTGAAGTGGGTGAAACTGAGCTGCTTGATGGCCTAAACGCTCTCATAGACAATACTTTAAAGATAGAAGATATGAGTAAGAGAATGATGTCTTGGGTAGATGGTGCCGGAGCGGAACGAGTAGCTCGTATTATAGAAGAACAGTTAGATATGATGTAGATCGCATTCAGCAAGCTGGTTTAATCCGTTGGCAAGGACAGCGATAGAGAAGAAAATTGATGAATAAAATGAAATTAGCGAAAGACATTTGGAATCTGTTTATTTCAAATATACCTTCTCGCCGCGTCAGGCAGTTTTGGTTAAAACAATGTTTAAAATCGATAGAGAGCAAAGCATTTTTTTGCCTGCATACTCATATTATGGAACCGGCTAACATTTCCATCGGGCAGCGCTCGATCATCAATGCCAATTGTTTATTGGACGGACGAGAAGCCCACATAGATATTTCAAATGATGTCGATATTGGGACGGGTACTCATATTTGGACTTTAGAGCACGACCCGAATGACCCTGAGCACGCAACAAAGAGTGGTGCTGTTGTAATCGAAGATCACGTTTGGATAGCTTCCAGAGTCACGATTTTGCCGGGAGTAACCATAGGGCGGGGAGCTGTAGTTGCAGCGGGCTCTATAGTGACTAAAAATGTTGAATCGATGGCTATTGTCGCCGGTGTACCGGCAAAACAAATCGGTATTCGTAGCAACCCACTAACTTACCAGCTTAATTTTTCGCCCCGGTTCCGTTGAGAGCTCTATAGCTATGCGTATTGGATATTTTGCCTATAAACCCGGAGGCAATCCCTATCAGGCATTATTTGCCAATGCCATTGAGTCGGAAGGCAATAGCATCATTCGCATTCCACCGCGTAAGGCATTTCCATTAAATTATGCGTTGAGCCATCAAATGGATTTATTGCAACTGGATTGGCCTCATGATTGGTATGAGGGCCGCAATGGGTTTACGCGTGCGGTAAAAAGAATAATGTACGAAATAGGGCTCGCTAAACTTGCGAAACAACCGAGCGTCTGGACTGCCCACAATTTAGTGGCACACGATACTCACCATGTCGAATATGATAGGAACATGATCCAGAAGTTGATTGATGTTAGTGATGGTATTATTGTTATGTCCGAACAGGCTCGTATTGAACTACAGTCGCTCTATAAAATACCTCATCGCGCCGTACTCAAAGTAATCCCCCACGGTAACTATATTGGTGTTTACCCCAATACCATAACTCGAGATTGCGCTCGGCAAAAACTTAAGATTGAATTGTCTACTAAAGTCGTATTGTCACTAGGGCGGCTACTTCCCTATAAGGGAATCGAAGACTTGATAGTTGCTTTTGGAAGTTTAATCCAGGAGGACTCGCTACTGCTGATTGCGGGTTCTTGCTCTTTGCCTGAGTATCACAATAAACTGTTAGATTTGGCTGAAAAATACAGTTCAGCTACGGCTAAAATTAGGATAAGTGAGGGCTTTGTAAAAGATGAAGATTTGCAGTTTTATTTTAATGCCTCAGATGTTGTCGCCTTACCGTTTAAGAGCATTCTTAACTCGGGGTCTTTGCTACTTGCCATGAGCTTTGGAAAATGCGTTATTGCTCCCAATTTCGGATCGGTGGCAGAAGTCGCGATTGACGATGGCTGGTTTCGTTATCAGCATGATTCAAAGGGTGGGCTCGTTGAAGCGCTTTTTCAAAGTCTTTCAGCCAATGACATTATTGAACGCGAAAAACTGGTCTTGGAATATACATCGAGTAAATACGATTGGAGCAACACGGGCAAGCGTGCCGGTGAGTTATATAAAGAGATTTTGGAGCGATATAGATAAGGGCAGGCTAAAAGACCTCACGATCTACGATCTTATTATTAGGGGAAAGGCCACAATAACTGTCCGATAAAAACCTAGCGCATACGTTTTTCTATCTTTTCTCTATGGATTAATTGCTTCGACAAATACACTTTCAGGCGATCTTTCTTTAAGATCCAATGCCCCTGGGTCAGAAATATTTGTAGAGCCTGCCTCCATTACTTGAGGTTCTTGAAACCCGGATGATGACAAGAGCTGGCACAAGGAATTTCCGTCATACATCCACTGATGATTTCTATCTCCAATTATAAAATATTTTATTTTTGAAATAATTGTTTTTGGACTCTTTCTGGTTAGGTGGGTACTTTCTATTAATTTATCGGCATCCCCATCTTTTAGGTAGTTTTCTACATGATAATTGATATTTGGAACAGCAATTCTTATTGCGCCACCACTCTTCAGAATTCGACGCGCTTCTTTAAAAAATTTCCCTACATCGTCTTTTTCTATATGTTCAATCATATGACTACTATAAAGCACATCAACTGAGGCATTTTTCTCTGGGATTTTTTTTATGGCATTTGCCCATAAAATATTTTCTTTCTTGGCAAACGAAATAAACTGTTGCTGCGGCTCTGATAAAAAACCTGATTTCCTTAAAATAAACGCTATCAGTGGTTTTTTAGCCAAACGAATACTCCATGATTTATCATAATTTCGCCATCCTTTTGTAGGAGTTTGCCCACAACCGATATTTATTTTGAGCGTCATCGATATGCTATCCTTTACAATTATGTTTTTAGTGTAGTAGATCGTTAATTGAAAGTGATCCTACCCAGAGAAAGTAGACACGACTTTTTGGTGATCGCGCTTGGCAAGCGTTTTCATGCTGTCTAGGGCTTTTGTAATCAATTTGCCGAGTGGCGACACACACTGTTGTAGAACAACTAGATGTACCTAAATACACGGGTATACGCTTTCCCCTTATCCTTGAATTGCCATGCCTAGGTAAACTCCGGCATCCCAGTTAATTCACTTTTTGCAAATTGCTCATTTCATTTTTCTTTGTGTAGCAGGCTCAATGTAGCAAAAGATAACTTTCCACCAATCCAGTTGCTGTAGAAATATTTTTCCAGCGCGAACATCATTTTCACCAATGATTCTGGACCGATATTTAGCCCGGGAAATGCATCGGGATTGTAATACATAATGTAGGCGAGTAAGCCTGGGTAGATTTGGTCCGCTAGCTTAAATCCTGAGGCTTCGTAGAAGCGATTAAGGTCTGGCAAATTAAATGCTTCTTCTGTTGTCTTCATCAAAGATGACTATTTTGGGTGTAAGTTATTTGCCTAACGGTTAGTACCCAGTCTGAAATACGAAACAATCCATAAATTAACAAAATATAGGTGCCGTACATATAGGCAGGTATTGGCGGAAAGAATGGAACAAAGGTTCCTAAGCTCATCAAGATAGACATTATTAGCAGCCATTGTCTGCTAATCAATAACAATATAATAACTAGAAGTCCGGCAAATGACATACTTAGATGAAGCCAATATGGCTTGTCAGTCATATATCCAATCGTAAAACCCTGTAAGGTATTAAGAGCAGCGTTTCTGATGCAGTTAAGGCTATGTTCCATGCAATATTTTATTGCCGCATCCTTGCTGATCTGAGTGTATCGTTTTATGGTTTTCGAGTCGTAATAGTTGCCTCCTATAGAGGCATTTAGGCGCACTCCCGTTACTTTTTCATACAGTGCATACCCGGTGTTGTCGCTGAGTTCCTCTACAGTTTCATTGGGGTAGGCGCCTAGACCAACATAGACTGTATGCCATGGATTTTTTTCGTTAGGCTGGTGGATTGTACCAATTGTTAATACAAACGCCACTACAACAAAGGAAGCAATTTTGAGTGAAAATAATCGAAAATAAAATAATAATGAGAAAAATACCAATACCATGCCCAGAGTGGTTGGTCGAGATTCAAATACAATTGCAAGAACAATCGCGTAGGGGATTAATAATATTGTTAGAGGGGTTAAAGTATTTTTTATTATTAGACCCTGATTTAGCCCCAATAAAACAAAAACTCCCACGGCAGGCCACATCTGCCAGAAATAATAAAAAGGATACCCAGTGTAGTATACAATGACCGGATTTAAAGCGTATCCAAATAGGAATAATAACTTGTGCAAAGAGGATTTTAGCAGCATTAATATACCTACAGATATAAACGCGTGTGCAAGCATCTGTGATAATTCTACTGCCAACAAATCCGGGGCCCAAGGCAGTATATATTTTGCTGCTGCAATTAAATAAACCCATCCTATTGGATTATGATTATAAAACTCTGCGTTCTCCGAAGTCGCAAAACGATATTGTTCCTGCATCTCTGGCGTCATTTCATTAAAAATTTTAACTTCAGTGGTGTCTACTAGAAATTCGCCCCCAAGGGTCAAGTTTGCCGCTGCTGACAAATATGGCCCAAACCAATTGGCGCTCATGCTAGAGGAGGTGTTGAACGCAAAGCAAACAAGAAAAATTAAGAGCAGTGCAAAGAGGTATAAGGCGATTTTTCTCATCTATTTCCCAGCAAGCAAAGTTAGTTTAATTTTATTGTCGTAATTAATGCTATACAGCTTAACCGATTTAAAGTGTATTCCAGTTTTTATTCTATTGTGCGCAACAAATATAGGGTGAATATTGTCTTATTCGAAGAGATATTAGCGCTAAAAGGAATATTCTTTACGTAGGTTAGGCTGGGGCATTACTCTGACTGTAGTAAAATATAGAAACTAATGGAGCTAGCCGGTTCCAATGAGTTTAGGCTATTTTAAATTTTCCTGACATATCTTCCCGAGTAACGCTACAATATAACTTTTCAAACTAACAACTGTGAATATGAATAATACTGTTGATTTTGAGCTGTTAAGTATCGTGGCGCCCGCTTTCAATGAAGAGGACGTGATACAGGCATTTTACGAGCGCACTTGTCGGGTTTTGGAAAAGCTGGACTTGGCATCCGAGATTGTCTTCATTAACGATGGAAGCACAGATCGGACGCTGGAAATTCTGCTGAAGTTAAAAAAAGAAGATTCTCGAATCTCAATCGTCGATTTGAGCCGAAATTTTGGTAAAGAAATCGCGCTCACAGCCGGATTGGATCATGCGAAGGGCTGTGTTGCAATTCCAATAGATGTAGACTTGCAAGACCCTCCAGAGTTAATCCAGGATATGATTGTTGAATGGAGGAAAGGTTATGACGTTGTTTATGCTACGCGTAATCAACGTCATGGGGAAAACTGGCTCAAAAAGACAACAGCTCAACTATTCTATCGCCTAATGAGAGTAATTGGTGGAAGGGCAGCAATACCAGAAAACACCGGAGACTTCCGGCTTATGAATAGAAAAGCGCTTGATGCTTTCCAGAAAATGCGCGAACGACATCGATTTCTTAAAGGACTCTTTTCGGTTATCGGTTTTAAACAAACTTCGGTGGTATACGATAGAGACCCGCGCTTTGCCGGGACGACAAAGTGGAATTATTGGCGGCTATGGAATTTGTCCATAGAAGGGATAACATCCTTTACTACAGCTCCGCTAAAGGCGGCTACCTATTTTGGTTTACTGGTTGCTGTATTATCATTGTCATTAGCGGTTTGGACCATTTATAAAACAGTTGTATACGGTGATCCCGTTGCTGGTTACCCTTCTCTCATGACGGCAGTCCTGTTTTTAGGTAGCATTCAATTAATTGCCTTGGGAATAATAGGTGAATACCTTGGAAGAATTTTTAATGAAACCAAACAAAGGCCACTCTATTATTTGCAAGATGTTTTTGAATCTAACCCTAATTCCCGGGAACCAATTAATTTATCAACTAACTCAGACCGATTAGACAGATCTTCTTAAAATCAGTTAGGCATTACTATATGTTCTTTATAACATGTAGCTATTGGTGATATTGGGATAAAATAAAGTTGTCTTTCATAAAGTATTTCGTAAAACGCATTGAAAGCCCTGTGGTTAAATATGCCTTTGTTGGTATAGCCAATACTGCCACCGATATAGTTGTCTTTGCTATTCTGCTGTACATTTTTGATTTCCATCTACTATTGGCAAATATCCTAGCATTTTTCGTGGCGGTTTCACAAAGTTACCTAATAAATAGCAATTGGACTTTCGAAGTAAAAAATCGCGAAGTCAATAACCGGTCTCGAATTTTTTACTTTCTACTTGTCAATTTAGGGGGGTTATTTATTTCAAGTACTCTAATCCTGTTTGCCTCTGGGTTTATGTTTCCCATTGTTGCAAAGCTACTAGCTACCGTCGTTGTGTTTATTTATGGTTATGGCTTAAATAGATACTTTGTATTCCGATAGAAAATTTGCTCCAGTTGATAGTGTGCTTTATCAAAGTCTTTTGGCTGGTTTACATTGGGTTAAGAGGCGGTTTGGCTTCTTGGGTTGAGTGGACTTTTACCGAGGGTTGGTGGGAAGTCCAGAGTTTTGAAGAGACCGCTGAGCAAACTTAGGAGTCAAGTAAAGCGAGGTAAAATACTAATTTTCTCTGTTACCATTATGTTGAGAAAGACTTATAAATTTCGGTCTGCTGATCTTGCGGTAGCAGCGTCTGAATGGGCCGCGATTATCTGGCATTGGCGGGCAGTTGCCCTTCCTTTTAATGGTAGTTATTGATTTATGGCAAAGGTCTCCGTTGTTTTTGTATCAAGTGTTTTCGATGAGGTGCGGGAAGGCCCCGCCATTTATGCTCGGTATTTGGACCGCTATTTTACCGATAGCGAACAGGTGGACTTTCATTTAGTGGTGCCCTCTATCAGTCAGCCTAGGCGCAATGTTCACACATCTGGTTTTGGAAAAACCTCGTTGGAGACTTATACTCGGCTGCAGTCTCGCGCCCTTGAAGTTGCTTCTTCTTTGGGTCATTGCATTGTTCATGGAAATTCTGCGCATAGCATGTGGATGTTTTTAGATTATAGTGGCCCGTTGCTAGTGCAGGTAAACGATTATGATCCTGCGGATGTTCTAAAAAACACCTGGAAATTTTTTCGCGCACGGTTGCTAAGAAGATACCTTGTTCTTGTGTGGAGGAGGTATCACGAACAGCAGGTGTTGCGCCGTGCCGACAGAACTATTTGTAATTCAGAATATACTAAAGCTGCGCTACTGCGGAGCTACACGATTTCTGAGGCTCGAATGCAGGTAGTGTATAAGGCCGTTGATACGGATGCATTTAGTCGGCCAGTCCAGCAAGCTGAAGACCCTCATCCGCAGCGCGCTCTTGGAAAACGGTTGATATTTGTAGGCACTAATTGGCGTCGCAAGGGGCTGGAAGTCTTGATGCAGGCTTTGTTAATCGCTCGAGACAAGCATCCCGATATCAGCGTAGATCTTGTTGGACCGCAGTGGTCTGAGTTATCAGCAGAGTTAAAACAATTTATTGAAAAGAATTCGCTGAAGGCTAATCTTTATTTGTCAGGCTCTGTTAGCAGAGAAGATCTGCCGCGACATTTTTGGTATTCTGATTTGTGCGCGTTACCGAGCCATCAGGAGGCGTTAGGGGTTTCTATTCTCGAAGCTCTGGCTGCAGGGGTTCCGGTAGTCGCTTCTAATGTAGGGGGTATTCCCGAGATTTTGAAAGGACAGAAATGTGGTGAGTTGGTGCAAGCAGGTAATAGTGCATTGTTTTCAAAAGTGATTACAGGGCTTCTTTTAGAGCCAGATAGATTGAAGGAAATGGGCGTCGCGGGAGTAGAGCGAGCGAGCGAATTTGGCGTTGCTAAGATGCTTTTGAGTATCGAGAAAATTTATCTTCAGCATAAGGTATAGAAGGTAAGGGTAGAGTTTGTATTAAATACAAGGGTACAATACTGGTGATAAATAGCGATATTCATGTGCTGTATGTTAGTCGCAATGATGGCACTGATACTCGAATGAGCAAGGAATGTAATAGCCTTGTTGAGCAAGGCTACGAAGTAACATTTTTAGGATGGGATCGCGAGCCAGAAAAACAAAAATCCAATCCGATTCCTGGAATTAGAAAACATATTTTGGATTACCCCTCTAGTTTTCGTTCGCTAGGGTTGTTATTTTCAGTGTGGAAGTATTACATTTTTCTGATCCGGGCCGTATTTAAATTTCGACCGGATGTTGTACATGCAGTCAACGAAGAATTAACGCTCATAATTATTTTACTTAAACCCTTTATCAGACTTAAGTTAGTCTGCGATATTTATGATAGTTTTGTTCTTAGAAATACTTCGTCAAATTTTCTCTTAAAATATCTGACAATTGTGGTATGCAAAATTTGTTGGTACTTTAGTGACGCCATACTTGTTACCGATAACGATAGGTTAGAACGGCTAAAGCTTGATCGAAGTAAATCCTGGGTGGTTTCAAATTACCCTGTAGACCCCGAGTTTCTGGACCCACCCGCACTTACCGATACGAAAAATCGAACCTATCTCTATGTAGCAGGCACGCTATACCAAGCTAGAGGCATACAGCAAATTCAGCAGGTGCTTGAGGAGCAAGAAGACACATACGCGATCTGTGCTGGTTGGCTTCGGGATGGATGTGCGGGGCAATTTGCAAAGCATCCTAAGGTCAAATATGTGGGAGTGATAACCCCGACTGAGTCCTTGCAGTACACGGCGGCTTGTGATGCTACCATGGCCCTTTACGATCCGGTAAATGACAACATGTTGTTAGCGAGCCCTAACAAGATCTATGATGCTATGTGTGTAGGGCGACCAGTTATTATCAATAGTGAAACTCATGTATCGAGATTGGTAACTGATTTAGATGTGGGTTATTCCTGCGCGTACGCTGATGTTAATGCACTCGCTAAAATTGTCGATACCATTGCCGAACAAAAAAATTCTGGAG
>JAJRPK010000344.1 GCA_024280785.1 Gammaproteobacteria bacterium | reverse complement strand
TTGTTACATGAACGCTTTTCATTTTCAGTTATTGATGCCCGGTTTTAGATGCTCGGTTTTGGGCCGTCAGGCTTTAATAATCGATCAGCTTGGTTAGCGTTGTTTAAAGTGTTTGCTTCATAACAACCAAGGGATGGATTAGGTCAACAGGGGTTAGCTCAAATGGCAAGTCATTAGAGCAACCCTAATACCAATAAATCAACCTGAGTATTAACAAATAAACTAAAAACCACCAGATCGTGCGTGTTTCATTGAAAACGAGTAATTTGACGGGGAGTATGACCAGTTCTACACAATTTTTAACCTGGAGATTAAAAATTCTACACAAATCAATTGAATAATCGTCTATTTTTATTAATATTTAGCAACGTTGACCGTTTTTGTTACTTTTATATTGTAAGCCTACAAATTACTGCTAGGCTTAAAAGTAATAGCTGAATTAGTTTGCCGCAGTTGCTATTGATCCAGGTCAGTATAACCTCACTAATAGAGCGCCAATTGGCGCTCTTTTTTTTTGATCTAAAAATGTCAGGCTTTCGGCAGAGATTTTGGTAGCTGAACCAGCACCCATGGCGCAGTAACTACCGCCCACAATGACTGCTCGCCTTCCCCCCACCGCTTTGCCTGCTCGTCGGTAGCCGGCACAATTTCTTTTCTCGCCAACCAGCGCTTAGCTTTGTCTATTTCGTCAGTAGATATTACTGCTGCCACTTCAACCAAGTTTAATTTTTGGTCAACGACAAGTACCTTTCCGGCAGCAAAATATCGTGCCAACTCAGCCCAGCTAATAAGTGCAGTCTGCTCATACATCTGCGCAGCACTATCGCCAACTGTATCGCTATCGCTCATTAAATAGTTTCCTCTCCGTAAGCGGCATGTTGATTTTGAATTTACACCACCTTGCGATTGAATTTACAGCATATTTTCACTGCAATGCTCAACCAGCCTTAGTGCCCTGGCGAGCAAATTATCACAGTCATTGAGACCCATTTAGTGACCGTTCACTCACTCTGAACGAGTAAAAGTCAACCAGGTCACAGTTCAATCACAAGGCTATTTAATATCTAGCGCACCCCCCCTAGAATACTCCTCATGCTGTACGTTTAGCGATCAAATCTTTCTGTGCCGCATGACATGAAATTGTATTTACAACTTCAATCCTAAACGGTCAAATGAATATGGGCTTACTGAACAAATTATTATTCATCACAACGACTCTGATACTTATCACAGGATGCGGCGGTGGCGGTGGCAGCAGTGATAATTCCTTCGGTTCAGGCGCTGCGGGTTCCCCCGTTCAGGGAGCAGGCGTTAAGGGGCCACTCTTCGGCGCAGATGTTACAGCCTACCGTATTGATACCCGTCAAGTCGATTTAAAGGGGGAGAGAGTTGCTCAGGGTAGTACTAATAGTAGTAGTGCTGCCTTAGAACTGCTCATACCGTCAGAATATGTAGGTTCAGGACCCTTCATCATCGAATTTGTCGGTGGAACAGAGAGAAATGGCAGTACTCCCGTCATTGAAACACTGCAAACGATTTTGACCGACCAGCAGCTTGCTAGCGGAACCGCCATTTACGCCACTCCATTAAGTAGCTTTGCCATTGCCCACGCGCAAAAAACGGCTGATAAGCAAGAAAGTAATTCTGACCCTCTAACAACGGGGTTGGCGGGTGACAGTAACGGTACCGTTTCTTTAAACGAATTTTTAGCCGCTTTGGAAACAAGTTCCAACAACATCAAAGCCACACTAGGGCTTGGAATTCTTACCGCTGATATCAATTTGTTCACCACCTCACCTATTATCAAAGCTGACACTGCCCAAGAAAAAACACTCGCCATTCGAACAGCCAACGAAGTTTTTGCTGCCATCGTTAACAATTTGACCACCGAAATTGCCGGCAACGGTCTCGTTCTTAGTGGGTCGACCGTACTGAAATCTCTGGCAGATGATTTTAGCGATGGAACTTTTGACAAGCAAAATGATAGTCAGCCAATCAATACGCTAACCAGCATCACTGACATCAGCGCAACCTTTACCGCGAATCCACAGCAGCTTACTGTGCCTGGAACCAATATTACTATCGCTGAATTAAACGATCTTCTAGCATCCGAAGCGGTAGAAATGGAACCTGATCTCCCAACTGTTGAGCTAACCCCCCCAGCACTTGAGCTGCCCGCGGTGTCTGTCTACCCTAACGGTAATCCTGAGCCTACCCCTACCCCTGAACCTAACCAGAGCGCACCGATTGTTTCTTTTAGCCAGCCTCAAGCGGGTGCCAGCTTTACAGAAGGTCAAAGTATCGCCGTATCCGTCAGCGCAAGCGATTCTGATGGAAATATTCAGAATTGCCGTTTAACCAGTAACGGCCAGTTAGTTCGTCAGGACTCAACAAGTCCTTATGCTTGGGGCCCAGGATCAGGCGCTAATGACTCTATGCTGAGTAACCTGTTAGCGGGTAACTATACATTCGTATCCACCTGTACCGACAATGATGGATTGACAACTTCAGCTTCCGTATCTGTTTCCGTAACCGCAGTACCGGGTCCCCAGCCTACGCTCGTCGCACCTAACGTAAGCTTTGCGTCACCAACGGCCAATTCCACTTTCACAGCTGGCGACACAGTCAATGTAACCGTTAATGCCACCGACACCGACGGATCTGTAGATAACTGCCGGTTATCTATCGGCAACCAACTCATTCGCCAAGATAGCACCAGCCCTTATACTTGGGGCACATCAAGTTCTGATAACGACGCTTTATTAGATAACATGAGTGAAGGCTCTTATACATTGGAGGCAATCTGCACCGATGATGATGGGTTGACAGCCTCAAGCCAGCTTAACTTTAGTGTCGAAGCCCCTGCCCCGCTACCCCCAACTATTAGCTTGGCGGCCCTCGATACGATCAACGAAGGAAGTGATTTACCCGTCACTGTTAACGTTAGCACTATCAATGGAGCGATCGATTACTGTGACCTTACACTAAATGGCCAGCTAGTACGCCGCGATTCTTCTGCACCGTACCAATTCGGTACGGGGTCTGGTTTTAACGATAGCAGCTTAAACAATCTCCCCGCGGGCAGCTATAACTTGACAGCGCTTTGTATAGATCAAAATAATTTAACTGCCACCGTAGCCTTATCTATTACCGTCATCGTAACCGAACCCATATTACACAGCGTGTCACTCGCATGGGGAATCCCTACTACTCGAGTAGACGGAACGCCATTGATGATAGGCGACATTGCCAGCTACGAAATTTTCTACTACGCCAGTAGCGCGGGTATCAATAATGGGCAAACTATTACGGTAACCGCCACTGATGGCGCAGGTAATCACGTTAACGCATACACCATTAACGACTTACTTGCTGGCGAATACTACTTCTCGCTTGCTGCTGTAGACACAGCAAACAATGTAAGCGAATTTGTTAGTCCGGTACCATTGAATATCCAGTAAAGGGTACTCTTTTCAACTGTCTTATGCGTATGTATCTTGAATTTACATGATATGACACAAAGCAAGCTCAACGTGCTTTGAGAAAACATTCAGTGTCCGTTAACGACTCTCACGCTGAAAATACCCTGGAACATTAGTCTCTCCCAGTAAATAACGTCGCAGTAAGTCCAATGCAACAGAACTAATCATCAATTGAAAAAACTTTCGCTCAACAGGATAGTTAAAGCGATGAGTCATGATGGAGTCTTCTTCACCCCATGCCACCCAGACGGTTCCAACAGGCTTTTCTATTGTGCCTCCCTCTGGCCCAGCAATACCTGACACTGCTATCACACAATCGGCTCCGGCAGCTAGTAATGCGCCACTGGCCATCGCATGAACGACCTCCTGACTAACGGCACCATACTGCTCTAAAACCTCATGATCCACAGCTAAAACATTTTCTTTTATGGTATTTGAGTAAGTAACAAATCCAGCTTCAAATACTTTTGATGCCCCGGAAACCTCTGTAATTTGTGAAGCAATCAATCCTCCCGTGCAAGACTCCGCCAAAGTCAGCATCCGACCTTTTTCTGCTAATAAATCAACCACTACCGACGATAAGGTTTCATCGTTTTCTCCCACGATAAAATCGCCCACCAATTCTCGCAATCGCTTTTCGCAATCGTCTCTATAGCCCAAATGTTTTTTATCAGACACTTCCAACTTTAATTCTAATAGTGGAGCTCCTGCACGAAAGCCTACAATAACCTCAGCGGGCCAATCCGAACATTCGTCGTCTAACAACTGCTGTAATCCTGACTCACCCATCCCAAATAGTTTAAGCCTTCGAACATACTTTGAACTGGCATTAGGGTACGAACTTTTTAGTGCTTCAGCCACGGAGCCATTCAACATAGCTCTTAACTCACTAGGTACTCCTGGCGTACACAATAATAAACATTGACGGTATTGAAGTTGAATACCCACAGCACTGCCGACGGGATTAGCGAGCACAGAAGCTCCAATAGGTAGCATCGCCTGCTTTAAGTTGGCCTCGTTAGCTTCGATTCCACGCGCGGCACACCACTCATGCACATGTTCAAAGGCCTGTTGATTTTTTACAAGATTTTTACCGATTAATTTTGCCAGTGCTATAGCTGTTAAATCATCGACCGTTGGTCCCAAGCCTCCATTGACAATAACAACATCGTATTGTTGACTGAGTTTATCGAGCTCGAGAACCAATAAATCCAAATCATCACCTACCGTCACTTTGTGATTAATTTCAAAGCCAATAGGATCTAGTAATTGTGCGATCATCGACGAGTTACTGTCCACAGTATCGCCACTCATCAACTCATTGCCTGTTAACAATAACGCTATTTTCAATAGTAACTCCGATTATAAGGGTGGCTGTAAATATAGTTAATTATAATTTCTAACGCCGCTGTATATTTTTATAATATACACATCGAATAAAAATAAAATAATCGTTTTCCGAAAACTGACATTGGTTATCGGCAACAACTAAAAGTAGCGACGGATTATTCAGCTATTAGATACCGGCGCTTCTAAACCACCAACGATAAAATCAACTAGATTATCGATGCGCCATTGTAATGCCGCTCTATCCAATTCTATTGCGTGAGCCCTACGAGCTTCATCCCATTCTGCAACAGCTGTCATGGTTTGTCGGCCTAGCAACTGCAAGCGCAAGTGGACTACAGCTAAAGGTAGAGGGCTCAGAGCCTTAATCATTAACGAAGTAATTTCATGTAACGCGCGTGTCCGCTCTTTATTCTTACCAAACAATTCACGTCCTTTTCGGTAGGCATAAAGTTGAGCAAGCAATGAGACATAGCAACAATCTTTCGATGGTTTTAACAGTTCTTCAGCAAAGGGCGCCACAAAGACTTCAGTTAATTGCCTAACACTAACCGATACAGAACTAATTTTTAACACATTAAGCCGCCGCAGCCGCTCTTGATTAATCGGTGTAACCCGACAATCCAGGATGGCTTCAATCAAACCATCGCGATTACCAAAATGATATTGTAGTGCCGAATGATTTTTTTGACCCGCTTCTCGCGAAATCATCCTTGTAGACACCGCTTCTAAGCCGTGTTCGGCAAACAGCCGTTCCGCGGCTCGAAGTAATACCTCGGCCCCGCCCAACCGCTCATCTTTGGTTTCTTGAAAAACTTGCACTGACATAAAAAACAGGATCTCTTATTAAACGAAAGTAACGCTGCTTTTAAACAGGCGTTGAGTATTAGTCGCTGTTATCACTCGCAAATAATATAAACCAAGTTTCATTCAAGTAAGTATAACCTTATCTAAACGAGGCCAATCATCTTTACCACTGCTGAATCAGCCTACTAAACCCATCATTTATATAATGTTTTATAGCTTGTGCCATTCCGCGAATAGCTGACCTCTTTGTATCTCATAGTTACTCATATTTAAAGTTAACGCTTGCATTAGCGGCTCAAAAAAACGACGTAATTTAGAGCGTAACGGAAAATCGTGTAGATTTCTCGTTACCGCTGGATTCTTTTGTTAGATAGTCTCTTTGTGTTTATAGGCTCCAAATTCAATTTACCAACCAATTTCACAACAAACAAAATTACCAGCCAAGAAATAATCATAGTCACCAAGGTGTGACTAAAAAAATGGTCACCTATAATCATTTTATAACCCCCTACTACCCACCCAATACTTATTGCAGAAATAAGAGCAATCTTCTTTTTATTTCGTGTAGAAAACAGAAAAAACAAAGACATTAAGGCAAAACCTCCACTAGCATGGCCTGCGGGATAGCACCTTATCTTACTTACTTGTTGAAATGTCGCTGGGTATTTTGTTAATACTGTGACATAAGGATAATTACCTCCATAGCGTTCAATGTTTTTGGGACATGGAACATTGGTAATGCCTTTTAGAAAGCCAATAAATAACGGCACGGCAATGCAGGATAACAACACAATAAGAAGTCCTTTTTTGTACTTAGTAACAATCAATTTATGTCGAAAAAAAATCAGTGTAACTAAAAGGCTTACAGTAAAGATAATAAAGACTTTCTTAATGCCATCATAAAAAACCAACTTAGGTATGGCCTCATTTTTATCTAAAAGCCAGCTTTTACTTTCAAAGTTGTAAAAAATATCTTGAATATGAATATCAATCGGATTTAGTTCAAACAGAAAAAAACAAGTAACTAAAATAAAGAGAATGACTAAAGGTTTCTCAATCATGCTCTTTGTGCTCTAGAATATCCAAGTTTTTATCATAAATACTGGATTTAATCTCCATCAAACCCAGTATGGTATGAAATAAATTATCATGTGACAGCTTACTATGTTTTTGGTTTCTTAATTTTTCAAAATTCACTTCTTCTTTATCGAAGCTGTCACCAAACCACATTATCATCGGCACACGAATTTGT
>JAJRPK010000343.1 GCA_024280785.1 Gammaproteobacteria bacterium | reverse complement strand
GCCAAGGGGCTGATCGATGGTCTTGGTAGTGCAGGCTATGTTGCACGCGAAATTATCGGAGTGGAGGATATTGTAGATTATTCGGTTCGGTCCAATCCCTTTGAACAGTTTGCGAGAAAAATGGGGACGACGTTCAGTTCGGCTTTAGTCACAGGGGTCACTCCACAATTACGTTAGTCTCTCAACTAGTTGGTTGTTGGTGCTCTCGATTTATATCTTCTGAGGCCAAATTTTAATGTGTAGTCTGTCGTTAAAAATCAGTATTGGCTGGAATTATAATTCGGATAGACAAACCGTGACGAGTATTTGTGGCGGTGACTTGCCCGTGGTGTCGTTCGATGACACGTTTCACAATGGCTAGGCCAATGCCGTATCCGCCTGTCCCTCTGTTGCGGGCTTTGTCCACGCGATAAAATGGTTTAAAAATATGCGGGAGATCTTGTTCCGGGATGCCTGGTCCACAATCGTCAATCGAAAGGTGGTACTGCTGCTCAGATTTATCGATGGATAGTTTCACCTTCACTTCGCTGTTGTCGTCAGTATAGCGGATGGCATTTCTAATAACATTTTCTAACGCACTGTGGAGTTGTTCCGCGCAGGCAGAAGCCAAAGCTTCTTTGCAGCTGCAAGAAAAAGGCATCGTAACTGATTTTAGTTCTGCTTCTATCATGCTGTCTTCAATGATTGTTTCAAGTAGTTCGACTAGATCGATAGTGTCTTCCAAAGGGGCTGAATCATCGGGCATGGCTAGTATTTGCCCTATTAATTCGTTGAGTCGATTAGCTTCTTGCTCTATACGGTCTAGTTCGCTACTGTTGCCTTTTTGTCTGGCGAGCTCTAACGCTATTTGCAAGCGGGTCAGTGGTGATCTTAGTTCATGCGAAATATCCCGAACAAGTCTTTTTTGGTTTTCGATGCTCGATTCGAGCGCATCGGCCATATCATTAAAGTCACTTCCCAGCTGAGATAGCTCATCATTTTTGCTAATGTTAGATAAGTTGGCGCGGGCCGTTAGGTCTCCGCTGGCGAGCGCTCGACTAGCAATGCTCAGTTGTTTGATATTGCGCGTCAGGTATCTTGCAAGAACGTAGCAAACCAAGCCGCTGAGAATAAATGCCAATGCTACCTGGACGCCAATGTGACTTATTAATTCTTTGGCGCGAAAGATATTGGTGCTAGGCATGTCTAATGCAAATCGGACGCTCTCGCCATCTATCGATAGTTCTTTGCGGCCGACCCGCAGCCGGGTTAGTGTCGATTCTTCGGCGTAGAGGGAGTTGTCAAGTGAGCTAAAAATGCGATTGATACTTTTAGGGTAATTCGGTGTGCTCAATGGGCTGCGATGTTCTTTCGCTATGTATAACTGGATGTCGTATTTACTCAGTTGTTGTTGCCAGTTTTTTATGTCCTGCGGTAAGCGGCGTACAATGAAAGCCGAGCGGTCGACAAGTTTAACGGGGCTTAGCCCATGTATTTCCAGTGATCGTTCTTGGCGCAGCTCGAGACTTACAAAAACCGCTGCACCACCGAGAATTAGGCTGGCAAACCAAAAGCCGAAAAAGACCTTCCAGTAAAGATTAAACATCAACTTGATCGACTAAAATATATCCCGACCCGCGAACAGTTTTAATAATGTCGACCGCCCCCAAATGAGAGGCTATTTTTTTTCTCACATTACTAATGTGAACGTCGACGCTACGGTCGTAGCGCGTGTGTTTTCGATTGAGAGCGAGTTGGGTCAAATCCTCTTTACTGACAAGCTGCCCAGGGCGAGAGATCAGCGCTAATAGTGTGTTGAATTCCGCGCTCGTTAAATCAAGAATTTCCCCATTAATAGTCGAGACTCTACTGCCGCTATCGAGCATGATGTTGTGGATGTTGTATTGGGTTACCGGGGTTTTCTCTTGCTGCTTGTCAGTGCGCCTAAGAACAGCGCGTAGTCGGGCAAGTAACTCTCTTGGGTTGCAAGGCTTGGGTAAATAATCATCGGCCCCAGCTTCTAACCCGACAATTCTGTCAATGTCGTCGCCGCGTGCTGTCAGCATTAATACCGGAGTAGTAGAAAAACCACGAAGTTTATGCAATATATCGAGCCCTTGAATACCTGGGAGCATAAAGTCCAGGACAATAGCGTCGTACTCGTCATTTTTTGAATGTTGCTGGCGAAGATGCTCAATGGCTTCAATACCATCATGCAACAGAGTAATGCGAATGCCTTCATTACTGAGGTATTGCGACAGTAATTCGCATAGCTCTATGTCATCGTCAACGATAAGGATATGTTGTGACATAAATTGTGAGTTCCAGTAATTCCATTAGTAGAGAGTAGCCGGGCAAGGTGGATATATGTCGCTTGGATCATAAGAATTTCATCAAACTTAATTTCACCAAGCTTAATTTCACCAAACTTGGCCGCCTGTCATACCTATAATGATACCGGTAATCATACTCGTAGCACGGGCAAAAAAAAGCCCGCATTAGCGGGCTATCAGAGGGGCCATGTTTGGAGTAACAGTAGCTAAAGGTTAACAATGATACGAATTAAATAATCTGCGTAAGTTGCTGGTTGTGCTTGAATTCGATGAGTTCATTATCATGATTGCTAAGTTAAGTTGGTGATTAGCTGTGTAAATATAGGTAAAGAGAAGAGGTTTCCTTTGAATTAGGCTGTGGTATAACAGAAAAAAGGGATATATTTTGGAGTATGTCTTATATATTTCAATGAGTTATCTGTTTATAGCTTGGATATTTT
>JAJRPK010000342.1 GCA_024280785.1 Gammaproteobacteria bacterium | reverse complement strand
TTACGGTGGTTTCCCATCCACAAGTTAGTCGGCCGAACCAAGCAACACATTGAGTGCTTTACCTTCGCTATTAGTTTACTCATCGCGATACGGGGTGAGGGCTATGAAGTTATTCATTGCACAGATCCACCACTGGCGCGAATACTGTATAAATTAAGGGAGCTCTTTGGCTTGAAGTTTCGCTTGCTCTACACCGAAGCTTGCGCAATGCTTCCCAGTGATTGTCCCCCAGCGGACCATATGCACCAGATTTCAAAGGTAACTTTTGACGATGCAGTGGAATATGGGATTCCGGCACCGTATATGACGCTGATCCCGTTAGGTTTTTATCCGGAAAAATTTTCTGTGCAGGCTTCAAAAAAAGAACTGAGAGAAAAATACGGAATTGGTGAGGGTACTTTCGTTATTTTGTGTTTGTCTGCGATAAACCGATACCACAAACGAATTGACTATCTCGTCGATGAATTTAAATCTATGGAGGGCGATGTACTATTGTGGATTGATGGCAGCTTTGATCCAGCTGACCCGGATCTTATTCAATACACGAAGGATGTTCTTGGAGATCGGTGCCGAGTCACTTTGGTGCCTACAAGCCAGGTGGGAGAGTTGTTCGAAGTGGCTGACCTGATGGTCCATACTTCACTATTCGAGGCTTTTGGCCTGGCGATGATTGAAGGTGCTTCTACAGCATTGCCGGTATTGACGCACAATGCGGAGCATTTTCTTTGGCTGATGGATAATAAAGATAGTGCCATAGACATGAGCCGCAGCGGAAATTTGTTTGACAAGCTAAATGAGTTAACAAGGGACAGGCAGCAACTAGCTCGTATGATAAATAGCGAGCAGGTTCGGGAGCGGTATAGTTGGGAGGTGCTAAAAAGCGACTATCTCAATGTCTATTCAACAATAGCCGCGCTGCCCGCAGAACAAGTCGGTGTGGCTGATCGCTTTGGCCTGAAGTAGTTCATACTATTGATTGATCTACATTAGATGTTTTTTTAGTTTCTATACGCTGCATTAATTAGCTGAGTCTTTTTTGAATAATTAACAATAGATAACATTATGAAGTTAGCAATTATTGGAGACAGGGGAATACCTGCCAGGTACAGTGGCTTTAGTACCCTTATTGAACAAATGGCTACCCGTATGGTAAATGAATACGGATTTGAGGTGACGATATATTGTCGTAGCAGTTATTACGAGCACCGACCGAAATATTATAATGGTGTTAGATGTGTTTACCTTCCCGCCCCGGGAGGTAAGAGTTTGGAAAGTATCATTCACAGTAATTTGTCGATTTTGCATGCAACGTTTTGTTCCTACGATGTCGTTTTGGTACTTGATCCTGGTAATGGACCATTCGTGTTGCCTTTGCGTATCCGCGGTTTTCCTATCCTTATGCACACCGACGGTATGGGTTGGAAACGGCAGAAATGGAGTGCCTTTCAGCAAAAATACTATAAGTGGTCGGAGAAAATTACCGCTTGGCTTAGCCATTGGCTGGTGACGGACTCCAAAGCTATGCAGCAGTACTATGTAGACGAATACCTGACCGATAGCAGCTTTATTCCCTATGCTGGAGAAGTGGGTGACGGTGCCGATGACAGTATCTTGCAGGAGTACGGCCTTGAAAAAAACGCGTACTACCTCTGCTGTGCCAGGATAGAGCCCGATAATAATATTGACTTGATTATCAGGGAATACCGCCTGTCCAATAGTGACAAGCCACTGATCGTTGTTGGCGATGCACGATACGATACAGCTTACGGGAGGGCCGTTGCAGCAGAGGACGATGAGTCTGTTCGCTGCATAGGCGGGGTCTACGATAAAGAAAAATTGAATGCCCTGTTCTCCCACTCCTATGCTTATTTACACGGGCATGAAGTGGGCGGAACAAATCCCAGCTTGCTCAATGCGATGCACAGATCTGCGGCTCCGGTCGCGATGGATGTGGTTTTTCATCGAGAAGTAATGACGGATGAAGGGTTGTTCTTTAGCAAGGAGCCCAATCAGCTGGCTTCTATTATCCGCAAGTTGGAGCAGGACGGATCCATTGTCACTCGTTTAAAGGAGCTGGCAAAGCAACGCTCCGATGCCTATTACCGTTGGGACGCGGTGGTAGATGGCTATGTCAAAGTTGTATCTATCCTCAAAGATTGTTACAAGGATAAGCAGACATTACGAGACCGCCTGGTACAGGAGGTTTACCAGCCGCTGGAGTTTAATAGTAAAAGCGAGCCCTAATGTTTTTTCCCGCCTTGTACGGGTTTTGAATCGTCCGAATGAATGCCTTACTAAATACTACAAAACTTATGGAAACAGTGGAACAGCAATCTGTATTGGTAGTTGTCAGCCATGACTTTGGCGAGCTGGCTTATGCTTACGATTTTATTCATCCATTGAAGAGCAAGTACGCTATCTGTATTGCGCTTCCTGAGCATATCTACCAAAGCAATCGTGGTGCGTTGGATTTTCAATGTGTTCAATATACTTCTGATGATGACATTCTGTCGCTTTACCAAAAACTGGCGCCAGAATATGTCTTACTGTTCTCTGCATTTTTGCTAGTGCCGAATGGGGTGCTCAGCCTGCGTTCGTTGGGAAAATTTATTGCTCGCTTAAAACGCGATAGGAAAGTGCTTATTTCCTCCGACCCATTTTTGGGTATGGCGGCTTCTTTTACCGTTGGCGATGTGAATCTGGAACGGCTAAACCCCTCCATTAATCGGCTTCGGCAGTACCTGCTAAAGTGCTTGGCTTGTCTGGAATTCAGGAGGATTCATGTCATCCTCGAAAAAATCCCGCGCTTGGTACCTTTTGGAGTAAGCGATATGGATATTGGGCTTGAACCGCCGGAGAGTTATTA
>JAJRPK010000341.1 GCA_024280785.1 Gammaproteobacteria bacterium | reverse complement strand
GTGGACCGGTATCCCGGTGTCAAAAATGCTTGAAGGCGAAAGAGAAAAACTATTGCGAATGGAGAGCGAGCTTCATGAGCGTGTAATAGGCCAAGATGAAGCCGTTATCGCAGTTTCCAATGCGGTTCGACGTTCGCGAGCGGGCCTGTCGGACCCTAATAGGCCTAACGGATCCTTTCTGTTTTTAGGACCTACCGGAGTGGGCAAAACAGAGCTGTGTAAATCATTAGCAAAATTTTTGTTTGATAGTGATTCGGCGTTGGTGCGATTGGATATGTCGGAGTTTATGGAGAAACACTCGGTAGCCCGATTGATTGGTGCACCACCAGGCTATGTTGGATACGAAGAAGGCGGGTACTTAACCGAGGCAATTCGTCGCAAGCCATACTCTGTATTATTGCTTGACGAGATCGAAAAGGCTCACCCTGATGTGTTTAATATTTTGTTACAAATATTGGACGATGGCAGATTAACTGACAGTCAGGGAAGGACTGTAGACTTTAAAAACACCGTGATAGTGATGACCTCGAATCTGGGGTCTGATGTCATTCAAGGTTTAGTCGAAGATAAGTCTTTTGATGCGATCGATTTCGGTTCTGAACAACAAGCGGGCAATGATGCAACAGAGGAGCTATTGGATTCTACGCTGACGGCCAATCGTTACGATGCGATGAAGTCTGCGGTTATGAAAGTGGTTGAAGCGCACTTTCGGCCGGAATTTATCAATCGAATCGATGAGACTGTGGTGTTTCATCCCTTGGGTCGGGAACATATTAAAGGAATTGCGACAATTCAGCTCGACTTGCTGCGGGGGCGCTTGGCTGAAAGGGAATTGAAGTTAGAAATGAGTGTTGCCGCCATGGACATGTTGGCTGAAGCCGGTTTTGATCCTGTCTACGGCGCGAGACCATTGAAGCGTGTCATACAGCAATCGCTAGAAAACCCTCTAGCCCAGCGAATTTTAGCGGGCGATTTTGTAGAGGGAGATACGATCGCCGTAGATGTGCAAGCCGACGACGTGGCAGCTGGAGAAGTAAAGCTGGTGTTTGTTAAAAAGAAGCTGCACTAGCTCTTTATCGAAAAGGTTTAGATGTTGAGTAAAACCCAGCTAGCTCAATTAACAGTACTCATCAATAGCTAGCTGAGATCTGTCCATTTCAACTTGACGGTCATCTTCTGATAATACGGTAACGTTACCGTCGGCATCGCGTTGGCGAATAACGGCCTTGCCGCTAAGAGCCTCGATGTTTTTACGGGCTTGTTGGCACAGTTTATTGCGTTTAGCTTTAGGCATTTTACTTTGGGATGCTATGGCCGCTTCTTTGGAGGGGGGAGGGGCATTTGTAGAGTTCTCGGTTGTTTCTTCGTTATTTGAACTGAAGGACGAAGGCGTACCTTTGCTGATAGAAGTCTGGACTTCAATGACCTCTACTCCCGGGGGGGCATGGGCACCATAAACCCAATGGCCGGTATCATCTTTCCACTTATAAAAAACTTCAGCGTTAACAGCTACCGAGCTCATGCTCAAAAAGCAAAACAGTGAAAATCCTACACAGAGCGAATAAATTGAGTGGCGCATTAACCGAGGCTCCTCGTTATAGATATAGCCGTTTAAAACCTAGTTTTTCAAAATCCAGTATTAGGCAGATAAATAGTCCGAATCAGTGATTTTACGGAATATACACTGATCATAGTAGAAATATCGGCAAAATACTGTGTGTAGATAAGCAATATGCGGGAAATCACCTGAAATCGGGTGGATATCTTCTAGTGGCTATTGACAGCCGAGTGCTTAAATTAAACAATTGTTCATTATCCATTGGCCTGGACCGTCAAGGGGTAATAACAGCTTAGGCGCTAGCGTTTACAGCGCATTTTAGCCTAACCGTAAGTCAACCGAAGCTTTTCGGTTACATTATCTTGGCTATATTTTTATCGCTGCCTTTTGTCGCTGGAAGAGGATAGAAAGACGTCATTTTAACTGTCTTCTCTTCTATAGAAGCCTGTAGCTGTTGGTTAGCATTCAGTGCGGTTCAAACTACTACAATGAGCAAGCAACATGTCAAAAGATCAGAAATTAAACGCTGGTGGGAATCAAACGCCTGCAGCTAAAGACAATAATGCCACTAAACTTGCCGACCTTAATAGTGATGCAGAATTACTTTCTGGCGGCGATATGGTCGTTCGAGCGCTAGAGGATGAAGGAGTCGAGTTTCTTTTTGGTTACCCTGGAGGGGCAGTCCTTCATATCTATGATGCCCTGCATCGCAGTGGTAAAGTGCCGCACATTTTGGTTCGGCATGAGCAAGCGGCAACTCACGCCGCCGATGGTTACGCGCGAGCGACTGGTAAAGCAGGCGTAGTGTTGGTGACCTCAGGTCCCGGTGCGACTAATGCGATTACCGGAATTGCTACGGCTTATATGGATTCTATACCGATGGTAGTAATTTCGGGGCAGGTTCAAAGTCATTTGATTGGCGAAGATGCTTTTCAAGAGACGGATATGATTGGGATTTCGCGCCCGGTTGTTAAGCATAGTTTTTTGGTCAAACGAACTGAAGATATTCCACGTTTAATCAAAACAGCCTTTTATCTTGCGTCTTCGGGACGCCCGGGACCTGTGGTCGTCGATATCCCAAAAGATATTACGGCACCGTGGGAAAAACGCCCCTATCATTACCCTAAGAAAATTAGCTTACGCTCTTATATGCCTGCAGAAAAAGGGCATTCAGGCCAAATAAAAAAGGCCGTTGAAATGCTGTTGCGTGCCAAAAAACCGGTAGTCTACGCGGGAGGCGGTGTCGTTCAAGGTAATGCTAGCGAAGCTCTTGTCGCGCTAGCCCAGCATTTAGATTTGCCGGTGACAAATACTTTGATGGGCTTGGGCGCATACCCCGGTACCGACAGGCAGTTTCTGGGTATGTTGGGAATGCACGGGACCTACGAAGCCAATAATACGATGCATGCTAGCGATGTTATTCTCGCCGTGGGCGTTCGTTTTGACGATCGAGTAACTAACACGCTTGATAAGTTTTGTCCTAATGCAAAGATTATCCACATTGATATTGACCCGACGAGTATTTCTAAAACTATTGAAGCGCACCTGCCTATAGTGGGGCCGGCCAAGCAAGTATTAGAAGAAATGTTAGAGCAAGTTAAGGCCGCCGAACTTCGTGGCGGTATTGGCAATAAAATAGATGCCGATGCACTTGCTCAATGGTGGAAGAAAATAGATGAATGGCGTTCCATTCACGGTATGTACACCAAGAATCGTTATGATGACAGCAGTGAGCTGATAAAGCCGCAAGAAGTTATTCAGTTATTGCATGAGTTAACAGAAGGTAAGGCCTTCGTCACTTCGGATGTGGGCCAGCATCAAATGTTTGCGGCGCAATATTATCGTTTTGATAAGCCTCGACAGTGGATTAACTCCGGGGGTCTGGGAACAATGGGGTTTGGTTTTCCTGCGGCGATGGGGGTCAAATTAGCTCATCGAGATGCGATAGTTGCCTGCATAACGGGAGAAGGCAGTATTCAAATGTGTATTCAGGAAATGTCTACCTGCACTCAGTACGATATACCCATCTTAATTCTTAATTTGAATAACGGTTATCTTGGTATGGTTAAACAGTGGCAAGATATGCAGTACGAAGGTCGTTATTCGCAATCAGTTTATCAGGATTCCTTGCCTGATTTTGTTAAGTTAGCAGAGGCTTATGGACACGTTGGAATTAAGGTGACAGAAAAGTCTAAATTAAGAGAACAGTTGATAGAAGGTATTGCTAGCAGCAAAAGTAACTTGGTGTTTATGGATATCTACGTTGACCCACACGAACACGTATATCCCATGCAAATTGCGCCCAACGGTTCGATGAATGATATGTGGTTAAGTAAGACGGAGCGTACCTGAGAATGAGTAAGCGTAGAATATTATCGGTGCTGATGGAAAATGAACCTGGCGCGTTGTCGCGTGTTGTAGGTTTGTTTTCACAGCGAGGATATAACATTGAAACTTTAACAGTAGCTCCGACCGAAGACACTTCGCTATCACGTTTAACGCTATCAACCGAAGGAGATGACAAAACCATCGAGCAGATCATTAAACAACTGAATAAATTGGTCGATGTGGTCAAGCTAATCGATTTGACGGATGGGGCGCATATACAACGCGAATTGATGCTGATTAAAGTCAAAGCGACAGGTGCAATGCGTGAGGAAGTGAAGCGAACCGTTGATATTTTTCGCGGTCAAATTGTCGATGTCACAAATTGCTTGTATACCATTCAGTTAATTGGGACTCCTAGCAAGCAGGATGCTTTTGTTGAAGCTGTTAAAGACTGTAATATTATTGAGGTAGTTAGAAGCGGTATATCCGGCATTTCTCGCGGCGATAAAGTACTAAGTTTATAAGCATTTTGTTCGTTAATAACTCAGTGAAATAGTCATCGTGAAATGAATGGTGAACGCTACTACGAAAAAGCCCGACAAATTGTCGGGCTTTTTCGTAGTTAGTACTACAGTCTTGGTTTTAGACTATTTTCTTCATCGCCGTCATATAGCCACGAAGTTTCTGGCCCACAATTTCAACGGGGTGATTACGAATGGCTTCGTTCACAGCGATTAACTGTTGGTTGTCTACCCCTAAGTCTTCAGTTGTTATCCCTTTGCCAATAACATCCACATTAATATTTTTCATGAACGGTGCCAGTAAGGGCTTGCAGGCATGGTCAAATAAGTAACAACCGTACTCTGCCGTGTCCGAAATAACGACGTTCATCTCGTATAATTTTTTGCGGGCAATGGTGTTGGCTATCAGAGGCGTTTCATGAAGTGATTCATAGTAGGCCGATTCGGCAATTATTCCAGCAGCAACCATGGTTTCAAACGCGAGTTCAACCCCAGCCTTAATCATGGCAATCAGCAATATGCAGTGGTCATAGTATTCTTGCTCACTAATTTCAACATCCGCATTGCTGGCTTTTTCAAACGCGGTTTCGGCTGTTTCTGCCCGCCATTTCAGTAAATTAACATCGTCATTATTCCAGTCTTCCATCATGGTTTTTGAAAAGTAACCAGTAATAATGTCGTCCTGATGCTTTTGGTATAACGGGCGCATGATATCTTTTAATTCTTCGGCCAAATTATAGGCAATGATTTTCGCTGGATTCGATAGCCGATCCATCATGTTGGTAATACCGCCGTGCTTTAAACCTTCAGTGACAGTTTCTGACCCGTACTGAATGAGTTTTGAGGCGTAACCCGAGTCGATACCTTGCTCTATCATTTTGTTGTAACAAAGAATAGAGCCTGTTTGTAACATACCGCACAATATCGTCTGTTCACCCATTAAGTCAGATTTAACTTCTGCGATAAAAGACGATTCCAAACAGCCAGCGCGATCACCGCCCGTTGCAGACGCGTAGGCTTTGGCAATTTCCCAGCCGTCGCCATTGGGGTCATTTTCGGTGTGTACTGCGAGTAGAGTTGGCACGCCAAAGCCACGCTTGTATTCTTCGCGGACTTCAGTGCCTGGACATTTTGGTGCCACCATAATGACAGTAATATCACTTCGAACCTGCATGCCTTCTTCAACAATATTAAAACCATGTGAGTAGGCTAGAGTCGAGCCCTTTTTTATCAATGGCATTACTGTATTGACTACGTCGGTGTGTTGTTTGTCAGGCGTAAGGTTAAGCAGTAAGTCAGCTTGAGGAATCAGTTCGGCATAAGTTCCCACAGTGAAACCGTTATCTGTTGCATTTTTCCAAGACTGTCGCTTTTCGCTGATAGCCTTTTCACGCAGGGTATATGATATGTCCAGGCCGCTGTCGCGCATGTTTAACCCTTGATTTAACCCTTGAGCGCCACAGCCTATGATGACGATCTTCTTGCCTTTTAAATATTCACAGCCGTTAGAAAACTCGTCTTGCTGCATAAAACGACATTTGCCTAGTTGCTCGAGTTGCAAGCGAAGTGGAAGCGTATTGAAATAATTGGCCATGGGTAAAATTCCTAATGAAATCGGCTGGGAGCGGAGACGTCGAGAATTGTACGGACTAAATAATGTTGCGTAAAATGATATATATGCAATAGTATGTTTCATATTACGCAATAACTATGACCGGTGGGGGCGGATCGTTGATTGAGCAAAGCATTGGCTGCTTATCTCAACGATTG
Organism: Gammaproteobacteria bacterium; assembly: GCA_024280785.1. Lineage (GTDB taxonomy): Bacteria > Pseudomonadota > Gammaproteobacteria > Pseudomonadales > UBA7434 > UBA7434. The sequence continues at coordinate 981 of JAJRPK010000341.1, read as the reverse complement.
CATGGCAAGTATATTTTTTAATAATGGTGCGAGGCTGTTGGTAATGGATACGAAAAACCTGTTTATTTTCATTGACTTAGCCCGTGACCTTCACTTTTTAAGAACGAGTGAAAAGCACAATATGAGTGCGTCTACGCTCTCGAGGGTGATTCAGCGAATCGAGGTAGAGGCCGGGGTGACATTATTTGAGCGAAATAATCGCTATGTGGGTTTAACTGAGGCGGGAGAGCTGTATCTGCAATTTGCCCAGCAAACATTATCGCTGTGGCAGCAGTTTAAGAAGTGCTCTGGCGGAAGCCAAGCGGAGCTAAGGGGAACATTGAGCTTGTATTGTTCGGTAACGGCCAGTCATAGCCTGCTGAGCAGTATTCTTGCTAAGCTACACCGGAATCAACCGGAAATTGAAATCAAGCTGCACACGGGAGATCAAGCTGTATCGCTAGAACGATTAAAGCAACGGCATGAAGATTTTGTGATCGCCGCTAGGCCCGATAAGCTTGATGCTCAAATCGCATTTAAACCGCTGTCTGTGTCAGAATTGGTTTTTATCGGGCCTAGTGGTAGCTGCAGTGTGCGTGAACAATTACAGCAAATGCAGCTAAAAGGGTCATTGAATTTAGTTTCGTTGCCTTGGGTTGTCGCAGAAAAGGGGCTGGCACGCAGTCGATTAAATCAATGGTTTCGTCAGCAACGAGCCAAGCCAAATATTTATGCGCAAGTTACCGGTCATGAGGCTATTGTAAGTATGGTTGGCTTAGGCTGCGGCGTTGGTTTAGTACCAAAACTGGTTCTCACCAATAGCCCTATCTTTGATAGCATAGAAATCCTTAATGTTGATGAGGTCGGTCGCGGCAAAGCATTAGCCGATTTTGAGATTGGACTCTGTGTCCTAGAGAGCCGTACCAAAGAGCCACTTATTAATGCGGTGTGGAGTACTGTTAGTCATTAGGTAAATACCACTGGGGCCTTTGAAAAGAATCC
>JAJRPK010000340.1 GCA_024280785.1 Gammaproteobacteria bacterium | reverse complement strand
TTGTAACAATTAGGGAGGGCGATGAAGATAATCACCTTGATGCATTGTTCTCGGGAGTTAAAAAATCAGTTGTTTATTCGGGTGCGTTAGGTGAAAAACAAGCGCCCGAGAGACTCGCTAAATTGTTTATAAGATTGATCGAATCTGATGAAGAGGTGCATGCGTTCATCTTTTCTCAGGGTATTACTTTTGATCATCTTAAGGCTCGATACACACATGAACGGTTACATTATTACCCACTTGTTAGGGAAGAGCAGTTATTTGAATTAATAAATCGCTCCACTATTCAGGTGATTCCACAGGATATTGATACGTCTGACGGCGCATTTCCTTCAAAGTTGCCAAATATTCTTGCAGCAGATACCAAGCTATTTTGTATTACAAATAAAGGAAGTGAATTAAATAGTTTATTGAGTAATTACTCGCGATCACTGCTTTGCTACTCCTGGGATAACGCAGATGAAAAACTGCTGCAATTTTTAAATTCGGACACTCGAAGTTTATCGGATAATGATAGAGCTATACTAAAGAAATTTTCATTGTCTTCCTTAGTCGATAGTATAATTGAAGTATCTTTTGAAGGGTCTGGCTGGAGTGAAGCTGCTGCGAAAAACCCTCAGAGAGTTTGAAGTGTCTTTGTAGTTGACCCTTAATGTGTCAGGAAAGATTTAAAGCTATACTAACGAGTTTTCTCTATAAACGGCAATATGCAATATAACGAGAGTGACGTTTAACAGCAAGGATCACAGGGTTGCGATAGCCCATGGATCTATAATATTTTAGGTGGATACAGGTCTTATGTTGGAAATGAACAAAAAAGCATTGATTACCGGAATTACCGGGCAAGATGGAGCTTACCTCGCTGAATTTTTGTTGCAGAAAGGTTATGAGGTTCACGGGATCAAACGAAGAGCGTCATCGTTTAATACCGATAGGATAGACCATCTATACCAGGATCCGCATGAAAAAGAGCAGCGATTTGTTCTGCATTACGGCGACCTAACCGATTCCAGCAATTTAATCCGAATCATCCAGGAAATAATGCCGGATGAGATTTATAACCTCGGAGCACAAAGCCATGTCGCGGTTTCTTTTGAAAGCCCCGAGTATACGGCTGATACGGTGGGTTTGGGAGCGTTACGAATACTTGAAGCCATCAGAATCGCGGGGCTTGAGAAGAAAGCACGTTTTTATCAGGCGTCGACATCAGAACTATTTGGTGAAGTACAAGAGGTTCCTCAGACTGAGAGAACACCGTTTTATCCGCGCTCCCCTTATGCAGCGGCAAAGCTGTATGCCTATTGGATTACCGTTAATTACAGAGAATCCTATGGCATGTATGCTTGCAATGGGATCTTGTTTAACCACGAGTCTCCGATTAGAGGCGAGACATTTGTAACGAGGAAGATAACTCGAGCGATGGCCCGTATATTTCTGGGTCTGCAGGATTGCGTCTTTCTTGGAAATAGGAACGCTCTGAGAGACTGGGGGCATGCAAAAGACTATGTTGAAATGCAGTGGCTCATGTTGCAGCAGGAACAAGCCGATGATTTTGTGATTGCCACGGGCGTCCAATATTCAGTCAGGCAGTTTGTGGATGCCGCTTGTAATGAGCTCGGTATCCACTTGCGATGGGAAGGAGAAGGTCTCGAAGAAAAAGGTATTGTTGATACCATAGAAAAGAGTGACATTACGCCGTTAAAAGAGGGGCAAGTTGTAGTGCAAGTTGACCCTCGCTACTTTCGTCCCACAGAAGTTGAGACACTTCTGGGTGACCCCACTAAGGCCAAAGAGAAGCTCGGCTGGGAACCGAAAATTACTTTTACGGAGTTGGTAGCTGAAATGGTCAGAGCTGATTTAACCCATGCTCAGCGTGATCATTTGGTTAGAAAGGCCGGTTTTGCAGTTAAGGATTATAACGAATAAGGACTGCCTGGATGATTTCAAAAGAATCAATAATCTATGTGGCCGGTCATAGAGGGATGGTGGGCAGCGCTATTTGTCAGCGTTTACAAGACCTGGGATATGGGCATATCCTGACTAGAACACATGCTGAGTTGGATTTGCTGAACCAACAAGCTGTGCGTGAGTTTTTTTCTCGAGAAAAGCCTGACTACGTGGTCATTGCCGCGGCGAAGGTGGGTGGTATTTACGCTAACGATACTTTTCCGGCCGATTTTATCTACCAAAATTTAATGATCGAGGCCAATCTAGTACATGAAGCATGGCAGGTTGGTGTTAAGGATTTACTCTTTTTAGGAAGTTCCTGTATTTACCCTAAATTCGCTGAGCAGCCAATGAAAGAGAAAGCCTTACTAACCGGTGTGCTGGAATCAACTAATGAACCCTATGCAATTTCCAAAATTGCTGGCATTAAACTATGTGAGTCCTATAACCGCCAGTACGGTACAAGTTATCGAAGCGTAATGCCTACAAACTTGTATGGAATAAACGATAATTTTCATCCCAAAAACAGCCATGTTATACCTGCTTTACTGCGTCGCTTTCATGAATCCAAGATCGACAATGCCCCTGAAATTAAAGTTTGGGGAACAGGCACGGCTAAGCGTGAGTTCCTTTACGTTACCGACATGGCCGAGGCCTGCGTTCATGTAATGTGTTTGAAACAGGAAATCTATGCAAAAAACACTCAGCCTATGCTTTCGCATATTAATGTTGGGACAGGTCAAGATGTGACCATCAAGGAGCTTGCTGGAACGATTAGTGATGTCGTTGGGTATCAAGGTGAAATTATCTGGGACTCTAATATGCCAGACGGTACACCTCGTAAACTGATGGATGTATCTCGATTAAAATCACTAGGTTGGGAGGCGAAGACGGGTCTACGTGAGGGCTTGGAAATGACGTATCGATGGTTTACGCAGCAAGAGCAATAAGATTTCTAGAAAGTTTCCGATGTTATAATAATGCTAGCTTTGCGGGTGCGTAACTACTCAGATTACCCTTAGATTTTGGCGACTCGCTGAGTAGTTACGCGGATTCCTACATGGGTTTATGCCGTTGCGTAGTTATTTTTAAGGTTTTACTAATCGCAGATCAAAACGGTATAAACGAACGCATCATACCCATCATTGGGGCGGCAGATTCGGCGGCTTGCCCCATAGGTGCTACCGAACGCGACATTGACCCCACGTTTTGGCTCATGCTTGAAACGTCGCGACCCATATACGCCATATTATTGTTCATGTTGTGCATCGAACCCGTCATATGAGACATATTGGAAGACATATTTTGCGTATCAGTGGTCATTGAAGAGATGTTATTGCTCATCGTACCCATATTTTTAGACATGCCAGCGACAGAGGTTTGCATCGAATAGGCAATGTAGAACAAAAAGCTTAATCCGACCATCGCAAGAAGGGTGAGTGGAATAGAAAACCACTTAAGCATGCGTGTTTCCTTAGCTTGCATTTTTTCGATGGTCGCGAGTTTTTTATCTAGCAGACGTTCCCTCTCATCGAAATCGCTGTGTAGCTGCCCAAAAATGTGTTCCATTTTTTCGAGTGCTTGAGCGTTGTCGGAAGGCTTCCCTCGTATACTTCGGGCGCGTTGAAATGCCGCTTTGAGGCCTCCGAGCAATCCAGGTGCTTGTTGCGAAGCGACCGGCTGATAAAGCTCTATTGCGCGTTGAAGGTGAATAACCTGAGGTGCTTCTGCAGCTTCACCAGAATTTTGATCGGTACGCGAATGCTTGGGATTCGGGCCAAACTTTGATGATTGAGAGCGACTGGGTTTTAACTTTCTAGCTAGCTTCTTCAGCATTCTTAGTGTCCCCGGTCCCTTACCAATGGGGCAAAGGCTAATATTGGTTAGTTAGGTATTAGTGATATATCAATATTATACGTGCTTATCATGAGAGTTCTATTTACATTTTGTGATCGAATACCAATGTATTGAAATTGTGGGTCTCTGTACTAGTCCCAGACCAATGGCGGTTCATCCATTGCTGCCGCCTGTTCGCGCAGGGCCAGGATATGATCGTCCCAGTAGCGTGCGGTATAAAACCAAGGGAAGGCGAGTTGAAAAGCGGGGTCTTCTGCGCGCTGCGCAAGCCAGGCGGCGTAATGGATCATGCG
>JAJRPK010000008.1 GCA_024280785.1 Gammaproteobacteria bacterium | reverse complement strand
GTAGGGCCGTGGGTGATTCGGAAACTAAATTATCATCAAGTAGGTCAAACGATTCGAAGTGATGTCCAGAGACGCATTTGGTGAAGGCGGGAACGCCTACGATGGGAGGGGCATTAATTCTTCTAAGTATTTGTGTTAGTACGGTACTTTGGTCGGATTTGAGCAACCATTATGTCGGAGCCGTATTAGCAGCAACCATTTTATTCGGAGCGATTGGCTGGGTTGATGATTACAAAAAAATCGTCCAGAAAGATTCCAAAGGTTTGGCCGCGCGGTGGAAGTATTTTTGGCAATCAGTGTCCGCAATGGGTGTTGTCTGTTTTCTTTATTTTTCAATGACAGTGCCAGAGGAATCTCAACTCATTGTGCCATTCTTTAAAGATTTTACTTTGGAATTAGGCTGGGGATATTTGGTTTTAGGGTACTTTGTTATTGTGGGTTCTAGTAACGCTGTCAATCTAACGGATGGTCTTGATGGTTTGGCAATTCTACCGACAGTTTTAGTGGGTTCGGCGCTCGGCATTATTGCTTATTTAGCGGGGCACTTGGGTTTTTCGGCATATCTTAACATCCCCTACATTCCTGGCGCGGGAGAGCTAGTGGTTTTTTGCGGTGCATTGGGTGGTGCCGGCTTAGGTTTTCTATGGTTCAACACTTACCCCGCGCAAGTTTTTATGGGGGATGTTGGTGCGCTGGCACTTGGAGCAGCATTGGGAGTGATTGCGCTAATTACAAGACATGAAATAGTATTTTTTATTATGGCTGGAATTTTTGTTGTAGAGACGCTTTCCGTCATTATTCAAGTGACTTCGTTTAAGTTGACGGGCAAGCGAGTTTTTATGATGGCCCCTTTGCATCACCACTATGAATTGAAAGGTTGGCCAGAGCCTAGAGTTATTGTTCGTTTTTGGATCATAACAGTAATGTTGGTTTTGTTTGGTTTGGCGACGCTAAAGTTGCGATAGCAAGGGGTTTTGTTTAGATGGGACAAGCAGTCGTAAAGCTTGATCAGTTTGTTCCGTTCAGTGAGCAATATGATGTTGACCGAAAAATTAATTTTAGGAAGGCGGCAGCAGAGACAACAGTAACAAGTTTAGCGTGTAGCCAGCTTGTGCGAAAAAGAGATTTAATGAAATCAAAGCAGAGTGAAGAAAAGCGCGTAGTAGTGGGGCTGGGAGTAACCGGCACCTCTTGCATGCGTTTTTTTGAGCGGAGAGGAATACCATTTAGCGTTTTAGATACGCGGATGAACCCTCCGGGTCTGGCTTCAGTAAAGAAAGAGTTTCCACATATTGGGTTGCAGTTCGGTCTGGGACCAAAGCAGCAAAAAATACTAAATGAAGCGACTGAGATTTATTTAAGTCCGGGCGTGGCTATGGATTCTTCTTGGTTGGAGGAAGCTATTCGGTGTGGAGCGCGAGTGTGCAGTGATATTGACTTGTTTGTCAGTCAAGTCAAAGCACCGGTTATTGCAATATCAGGTTCTAACGCTAAAAGTACAGTGACGAGCTTAGTGGGCGAGATGGCTCAGCACTCTAAGCTTAATGCCGCGGTCGGTGGCAATTTGGGTGACCCCGTGCTCGATTTACTCTCTGACGAACGCGAATGTTATGTGTTGGAAATTTCCAGTTTTCAGCTTGAGCGGTGTTCAAGCATGTCTCCTGCCATTGCCTGCTTGTTAAATATAAGTGCCGATCATTTGGATCGTCATTATTCCTTAGAAGAGTATCGAGAGGTCAAGCATCTTATATACCGCGATGCAAATACGATTGTTTTTAATAGAGATGACCCATTAACCATACCTATGGCGTTAGAGAATACGAATTCAGTGAGCTTTGGTGTTGGTATACCAAACGCCAGCGATTTTGGTACTTCTCTACATAATGGAGAGTCATTTATTTTTAAAGGGTCTGAGCCACTGTTACCTGTCTCATCGATACCATTGATCGGGTCTCATAACCTTCTAAATGTAGTGGCAGCTTTTGCGATTGGAGATACAGCCGGCTTTCGCCGCTCTGCGATGGTGCAAGCGGTGAGAGAATTTCGGGGGCTACCCCATCGTTGCGAACTTATCGCCGAATATAAGGGAGTTCGTTACTTTAACGACAGCAAGGCGACTAATGTTGGGGCGACGATAGCTGCAATTAACGGCTTGTCCTCTATCGTAGAAGGAAAAATTGTACTAATAGCTGGAGGGCAAACTAAAGAAGCTGATTTTACCGAGCTGGCCACCGTAGTTGAAAGACAGGCTTGTCAGTTGATATTGCTGGGGGAAGGTGCGCAAGAGATTGCTTCTTGTGTCAGTGATCGTGTGTCAGTGGATTACGCAGATAGTCTTGCAGCGGCTGTTTTAATGTCAGTGGATCTTAGCAGTAAAGGTGACGTTGTATTGTTGTCTCCTGCCTGCGCAAGCTTTGACATGTTCGAGAGTTTTGAGCATCGAGGTAGGGTCTTTGCCTCGACGGTGCAGCGGCTCACTGGCATGAAGATGGGTGAAGGTGCGTTAATCCGATGATGCTACAGAAACAAAAGAGGAAGGCATTTCGTTCAATAAACGATGTTGGCGCGCGACGTTCGCCGACAATAGATTGTCTGCTGCTTGGAGTCATGTTGCTGTTAGTGGCGGTGGGCCTGGTAATGATTAGTTCGGCCTCACAAGACTATGCGGGGCAACGTTATGGTGATGCTTTGTTTCATACGCGGCGCCATTTAATGTACATGGTCATTGCCGCGGGTTTGTCTTTGGCAGCGTTTAAAGTTCCGATATCTGCGTGGGAAAAAAGTGGTCCTTACATATTACTTGCCAGTTTTATTGTGTTGATAGCGATATTAATTCCTGGCTTAGGGCGAACAGCGAATCACGCGACTCGCTGGCTGGTGGTGGGCCCTTTGACTTTGCAGGGTTCTGAACTTGCAAAGTTAGGAGTCATCATTTATTTGGGAGGTTATTTGGTTAGGCAGCATGAATTAGTTAGAAGTCACTGGATTGGCTTTATGAATCCGATGGCTGTTATGTTGGCCTTGGTAATCTTGTTAATCTTGGAGCCGGACTTTGGCGCAGTGGTGGTTCTTCTTTCCGCTACGTTAGGGATGTTATTTTTGGGTGGCGTTAGACTTTGGCAGTTTGGTGTATTGGTTGCGGTATGCGGTATTGCGGTTGCGCTAATGGTGACGTCTTCGGAATACCGGATGGATCGACTATCAGCATTTTTAGATCCGTGGGCAGATCAGTTTGGTGAAGGCTACCAGTTAACCCAATCTCTAATTGCGTTTGGCCGCGGAGAGTGGTTTGGGATTGGCTTGGGCAATAGTATTCAGAAATTATTTTATTTACCTGAGGCACATACTGATTTTGTATTTGCGATATTGGCGGAAGAGTTGGGGTTTGTCGGTTGCTTGGTGGTTTTGAGCCTATATGTTTTCTTGATATGGCGGATATTAACCGTGGCTAGAAGCGCTGAGGGCGCGGGTAATGCTTTTAGTGCTTATGTAGCCTATGGAATTGCGTTAGTTTTTTCTACTCAGCTATTCATTAATGTGGGGGTTAATATTGGCTTATTACCTACAAAAGGTTTGACGTTACCATTTTTAAGTTATGGCGGTAGCAGTTTACTCATCAGCTGTGTATTTATCAGTTTAGTTCTTCGAATAGATTATGAACTAAAGAGAGAGGCTGCTGAACTAAAAGTGAGACGAAGTGGTTCGCTTGCTCGCACTGCTTCCATCAATGCTCATACAAAGGCGCAGTTAACTGCGGTATCTGGACGTCAGCCTTGGGTCAAGAAACTGTTGAGAGCTGCTCATGGATAAAGTGGTGAGCAATGAAAAAAGTATGCGGCCAGTTTTGATAGCTGCGGGTGGCACGGGTGGACATGTATTTCCAGCTTTGGCCATCGCTCAAGGGTTGCGCGAGTTAAATCGTGACGTAATTTGGTTGGGTACGCGTACAGGCATTGAATCACGGGTTGTGCCAGAAAATAAGTTTGTTATTCATTATGTAGATGTGGTTGGCGTGCGTGGAAAAAGCATTGTTTATTGGCTTAAAGCTCCGTTTCTTATGCTAGTAGCGGTTGTGCAGGTCGTTCAATTGCTTATTCAATTGAAACCAATCTGTGTCTTGGGAATGGGAGGCTTTGCGTCAGCTGCTGCGGGTGTGGCTGCGTTTTTGACTAGAACACCACTTATTTTACAAGAGCAAAATGCAGTGGCAGGAACTACAAATAAGCTGTTAGCGCCTATAGCGAAGAAAATATTTACTGGTTTTCCGGCTGTGTTGGGTGGTAATAGAAAAGTTTGTTATTCGGGGAACCCATTAAGAGATTCATTTTATCATATTGTTGAGCCTGAAGTTCGGCTGCAGCATTTATCCCTCAAGTCTTCCGATGCTGATTTACCGCTTAGTTCGGGCAAGATTAGATTGTTGGTTCTTGGCGGTAGCTTGGGTGCGCAGATTATCAATGAGGTTTTGCCGGTGGCTCTTGGTAGTTTTTCCTTTGACGTGGTTCATCAAACGGGCAGCAGAGATTTCGAGGCCGTGGTGGAGGCATATGGCAAGGCGGGCATTCAAGCCAAAGTAACGCCTTTTATTGATGATATGACAGATGCTTATGTTAGTGCAGATTTAGTCATCGCAAGGGCTGGTGCACTTACTATATCCGAGCTTGCGGCAGTAGGAGTTGCATCAATATTAGTGCCGTATCCGCACGCGACCGACAATCATCAGTGCGCCAACGCAGATTGGTTGGTTGAAGTTAACGCCGCGATCAAAATTGAACAGACTGAATTTTCAGTCGATAAGCTTAAGAAAATACTGGCGGGTTTATTGGAGAATAGAGCGACTCTACTAACGAAAGCAATTAACGCTAGATGCCGAGCAAAACCAAGAGCTACCAACGACATTGTGGCTGCATGTCAGGAGTACGCATATGTCTAGCGGTGCTTTTTTTATTCCTGAAATGCGAAGAATTGAACAAATTCATTTTGTTGGCATCGGTGGGGCTGGAATGTGCGGTATCGCCGAGGTTTTGTTGAATCAGGGCTATCGAGTGAGTGGTTCAGATATTCAGTCTTCTCATGCTACTTCGCGGTTAGAAAGTTTAGGAGTCGCAGTATCCATTGGTCATGCTGAAAAAAACATCCAATCGGCGGATGTCGTTGTAACTTCCACCGCCATTGATGAGGCTAACGTCGAGGTCCTTGCGGCAAGATTGGCCCAATTGCCCATAGTTCCTAGGGCAGAAATGCTGGCGGAATTAATGCGTTACCGTCACGGGGTCGCCGTCGCTGGAACGCATGGAAAAACGACCACCACTAGCTTGATAGCGTCTGTCTTCGGTGAGGCAGGACTAGCACCAACATTTGTTATTGGCGGTTTGCTCAATAGTGCTAACGCGAATGCACAGTTGGGAGACGGCCGATATTTGATAGCCGAGGCTGATGAAAGTGATGCTTCGTTTTTGCACTTGCAGCCGATGGTCTCCGTCATTACGAATATTGACGCAGATCATTTAGAAACCTATGAAGGCGATTTTTCGAAACTAACAGCGACATTTGTCGAGTTTATACACAACCTGCCATTCTACGGTTTGGCGATTGTGTGTATTGATGATGAAAACGTTAGGTCGTTGATCGGCCGATTTCATCGGCCCGTGCTTAGCTACGGTTTTAGCGAAGATGCCGATTATCGAATCAGCGATTACTGCTGCGAAGGACTGAGAGCAGAATTTTTATTGCAGTATCCCGGTGGCAACGGAAAGTTACATGTCAGTTTAAATACCCCAGGGGTGCACAATGCATTAAACGCTACAGCAGCTTTTGTGGTAGCACATGATGAGGGTATTGAGCCGGGTGTAATCCTTAAGGCGCTTGACAATTTTAAAGGAGTAGGGAGGCGGTTTGACGTTAGTGCAGACCTTGTGATTGAGGGCGGGAAGTTCACCTTAGTTGATGATTACGGTCATCATCCAACCGAGGTGGCCGCGACTATTGCGGCGGCGAGGGTAAGTTGGCCCGAGCGTCGTTTGGTCATGGTTTTTCAGCCGCACCGCTATACCCGAACGTTTGATTTATACGATGATTTTGTTAGCACTCTATCAGCAGTAGACGTGTTGTTGATTATGGATGTCTATGCAGCAGGCGAACAGCCTATAGCAGGAGCTGATAGTCGCAGTTTGGCAATGAGTATCCGGCAGCGTGGAAAGATTGATCCGTTATTTATCGAGCGACGAGAGGAATTGAATCAGATATTAGAGCGTGTGCTTAATCCCGGCGATATTTTGATAACGCAAGGTGCTGGTGACGTAAGCAAGGTATCGGCGGCAATTGCACAACATCAATTTTCGAGCTCGGTGACCTAAAGAATGGAAACGATAGAATCAACGTCAACAAATCAAAATACGATCTTGGATGTTCTTCGTGCCGCAGGTTACGGAGGTCCAATAGCCGTATTAATGGGAGGCACTGGCTCCGAACGGGAAGTGTCGCTGCAAAGTGGAGCGGCTGCCGTAGCAAGTTTACGATCGATGGGTGTAGACGTAGTGTCGATAGATGCTGTTGGTGATGATGTGGCTGCTGCGCTGCAAAAGGTAAACCCCGGTTTTGCGTTTATAGCGTTACACGGTAAGGGAGGGGAAGACGGAGTTATACAAGCATTATTGCGTGATTTATCCATTCCCTACAGTGGCAGCAAGGTACAGGCCTCCGCACTTTGTATGGACAAAGTACGCTCGAAAAATGTATGGCGTGGACTTTCGCTACCGACTCCTGACTTTGTGCGTTTAAACAGCGACACAAACTTTACAGAAATCCTTGATCAATTGGGAGGTACTGTTTTTGTTAAGCCTTCAGAAGACGGTTCAAGTATGGGTATGTCGATTGCGTCATCAGAGGATGAACTACAACATGCCTATCATATGGCGGCGGAATATTGTGGTGAAGTGTTTGCAGAAAAATATATTTTGGGGCCGGAATATACGGTAGCGATATTACAAGGTTTTGAGTTGCCTTCAATTCGCATAGAAACAAAGCGAGGCTTTTACGATTATGCGGCAAAGTATGAGGATAAAGATACGCAATTTTATATTCCTAGCGGTTTGTCAGTAAAAAAAGAACAGCAACTGCAAATGCTGGCGTTGCAAGCATTTGCAGCCTTGGGTTGTGAGCAGTGGGGGCGAGTCGACTTTATGCTAGATGAAAAAAGCGATCAGTTTTATTTGCTTGAAATAAATACGATTCCCGGTTTGACTAGCCATAGTTTAGTGCCCATGGCAGCAAAAGCGGCAGGACTAAATTTTGATGCGTTAATGACAAATATTATCCGGTTAGCGGTGACTTCGTCCGATGAATGTTCATCTGATGAATAAAGGAACCTTAAAATTTTTGAGTTGGCTGCGGATTTTTATTTCGCCAACGACCTTATGGTTTTTTTCTGTGGTTTCTCAACAGCGTGCTCAGCGTAAACGATCGGGTGCGACACGGGAGAATAGTCAGGTTTCTGCGGTTAATATTTCGTCGCTATGGGTAAAGAAAATAACACTGTTGATATTTCTTTGTGTTGCGTTGCTAGCCGTGGGGATGATCGTTAGAAATTTGGAATCAGTTCCTGTAGGGGCTGTTATTTTAACCGGCCATTCGGGTAGCGAGGTTTCGGCGAGCGGTGCGATGGAATTGGAATTAAAAACATTAATAGATAAGCAATTAGCCGATGGTTTTTGGCGCTTAAACCTAAGCCGTTTAAAAGCGACTTTGGAGCAACATCCTTGGGTTAGGCAGGCAGTTATCCGCCGTCAATGGCCAAACAATTTGCTCATTGGCATCGATGAGCATGTCGCTGTGGCCAGATGGAACGATCAGTTTTTGTTGTCTGCGACTAGCAAGCTTTTTCTCGCAAAATCGATGGAAGAGTTCGATTACTTACCTTTGTTTAGTATTGCTTCGAATTCTCGTGAAGAGGTGGATGCAATCCAGCAAAGTGTGGTTTGGTTTAATCAGTTTCAAAAGCCACTTTTGCAGCACGATGTGTATATTCGTGAGTTAGGCCAAACGAAAAGTCGAGATTTGTGGTTGGTACTAAATAGTGGGCTGCGCATTGAATTAGGTTCAGTGAATGTTAGTGAGCGGTATCAGCGATTTATAGGGTTAATATCTGGCGTATTGTCTAACAATATAGAGCAGGCGGCAATTGTTGATCTACGTTATCCAAATGGGGTTGCCGTGAGTTGGAAGCATGGTGCGAGCTCTATAGCGTTAGTTGAAAGCAATCCTTTAGATGTTGTGATGAGTAATCAACGACAGTTGATGAATTTACGGAGTGAAACGGGCGATATGATGGTGACATATAAAGGAGAGAAAAATGGCTAATCCTGCAGAGGCGAAAATGATCGTCGGTTTGGATATAGGCACCTCTAAGGTAGTGGCAATTGTTGGGGAGCTAAATGAAGATGGTGAAATTGAAATCGTGGGTATTGGCTCTCATCAATCACGCGGGTTGAAAAAAGGTGTGGTCGTTAATATCGAGTCGACAGTGCAATCGATTCAGCGCGCGATCGAAGAAGCGGAGCTGATGGCTGGCTGTCAAATTCATTCTGTATACGCGGGTATTGCTGGAAGCCATATACGAAGCCTTAACTCACATGGAATCGTAGCGATTCGAGACCGTGAAGTAATGGCGACGGACATAGAACGTGTTATCGATGCTGCTAAAGCTGTCGCTATTCCAGCGGATCAAAAAATCTTACACGTGTTGCCGCAAGAGTATGTCATTGATACTCAAGAGGGAGTGAAAGAGCCGTTAGGAATGTCGGGTGTGCGTTTAGAGGCAAAAGTGCACTTGGTAACTTGTGCGGTAAACGCTGCGCAAAATATCGAAAAGTGCATTAATCGATGCGGACTGTTTGTCGAGGACATTATTTTAGAACAATTGGCCTCGAGTTACGCAGTGTTAACAGATGACGAGCGAGAATTAGGCGTTTGTATGGTGGATATTGGTGGTGGGACTACAGATATTGCCATTTTTACTGAGGGCGCAATTCGACATACAGCTAATATTCCTATTGCCGGCGATCAGGTAACTAACGACATTGCTATGGCTCTAAGAACGCCGACGCAATATGCTGAAGATATCAAAATAAAGTATGCCTGTGCGCTTGCGCAGCTTGCCGGTTTGGATGAGACAATTAAGGTCCCGAGTGTAGGCGACCGACCTCCGCGCGACCTTTCTCGTCAAGCATTAGCAGAGGTGGTTGAGCCTAGGTATGACGAGCTTTTTACCTTAGTGCAAGCTGAGTTGAGGCGTAGCGGGTTCGAAGATCTCATTGCGGCAGGCGTTGTCCTGACCGGTGGCACTTCTAACATGCATGGTGCTGTCGAACTTGCCGAGGAAATATTTCATGTGCCCGTTCGTTTAGGTGCGCCTTATGGGGTGTCTGGATTGCAGGATATCGCCAACAACCCCATTTATGCGACAGGTGTTGGTTTGCTACATTATGGTTTGAAGCAACAACTTAATTTGCAGCATGCGAATGGGCGGGCAAGTGAAGAGGGCATATTAAGTCGAGTGAAATCTTGGTTTCAAAGTAATTTTTAGTATGTTTTTTTATTTTAATAAAGGTCTTTGTATATAAACTTTCCTGAGGGGGAATTAGAAATGTTCGAACTGGTAGATAATGTTCCACAAAACGCGGTTATTAAAGTCATCGGAATAGGCGGTGGTGGCGGAAATGCTGTTAAACATATGATTGCCAATAACATAGAGGGGGTTGAATTTATTTGTGCTAACACTGACGCTCAGGCGTTAGCTGATATGGCAGCTAACACTGTCTTGCAGTTAGGCGGTAATATCACTAAAGGGCTGGGCGCAGGAGCAAATCCAGATGTTGGTCGTCAAGCTGCGTTAGAAGATCGAGATCGAATATATGAAGTTCTCGAAGGTGCTGACATGGTGTTTATAACAGCAGGTATGGGCGGAGGTACAGGCACAGGAGGAGCTCCAATTATTGCAGAAGTTGCCAGAGAAATGGGTATCTTGACTGTTGCGGTAGTAACTCGGCCGTTTAAATTTGAAGGAAAAAAACGACAGAAATTTGCGGATGAAGGAATTCGAGAGCTGCAGGAGCATGTTGATTCATTAATTACCATCCCTAATGAGAAGCTGTTGGCAGTTATGGGAAAATCCACGAGCTTGCTTGATGCTTTTAGGTCGGCAAATGATGTATTGTTGGGCGCTGTACAAGGAATAGCCGACTTGATCATTCGTCCCGGTATGATCAACGTCGATTTTGCTGATGTTCGCACCGTTATGTCTGAAATGGGTATGGCGATGATGGGTACGGGCGTGTCTAGTGGAGAATCACGTGCTCGCGAAGCGGCAGAGGCGGCAATTAAAAGCCCGCTGCTTGAAGACGTCAACTTGCAGGGTGCTCGGGGTATTTTGGTAAATATTACCGCCGGTATGGACCTTTCTTTAGGTGAGTTTGCCGAAGTGGGGGATACCATTGAAGAGTTTGCATCTGATAATGCAACTGTGGTGGTCGGAACAGTAATTGATCCTGATATGACCGATGAGTTGAAAGTCACAGTAGTGGCTACAGGGTTGGGCGAAAATAATGTTGAGGCTCCAATGCGTTTGGTAAACGAGCGTGAGACCCCCTTAGCTAAGCCGAATTATAGCGATTATGACCTGCCTCCGACTATGCGTCAGGCTAGGCCGAGTGATAACCCACGTGCGACACGTGCACCAGAGCCGGTTGGAAGTCAGCCATCTGAGTCAGCGGGCGCGGTGGTTTCTTCGGCAAGTAAAGATACGGATTTGCTCGATATTCCAGCATTTTTACGGCGGCAGGCTAACTAAGTTGGTTTGAACTAGGCTCAAAAATAGTCATGAGACTGGGTGCAGGATAGCTAGCGACGGTTTGTCAGTCGCTAGTAAATAGTAGGTACTTCTGCTAGGATCCGCGCCCCAAACCAATGAATGAATGACCAAGCCTCGATGTTTGGTCATTAGCGTATTCATTCTAGGGGGCAGAGTTTTGCGGCGCATTTACTTCATTATTGTGGCTACAAGTGGTTGTTTGTAACTCCTGTGGTAGGTATTAGGGCTAACTTCGCAGATTATCGACTAATCCAGTGGGGATAGACCGATTTTGAATATGAATGTGCTTAATATTAGATCTATTTGTCAAAGTTTAATCAGTCAAAAGTCAGGTAAATAGAGCTGCAAGTGGTGGCCGAGACTGTCTAGACTGATTAATAATCGCAGGTATTAGGGCGGTCGACGCGACAAATACGGTACGGTATGTGACGGAATCAGGTGAGCCATGATTAAACAGAGAACTTTGCGTAATAGTATTCGTGCAACAGGTGTAGGCTTGCACACGGGTAAAAAAGTGTATTTGAAACTTTGTCCTGCACCTATCGATACGGGCATAGTGTTTCGTAGGGTCGATTTAGACCCCATCGTAGAAATTCCTGCTAGAACCAAAAATGTAGGTGATACCACATTGTCGACATCCTTGGCCAAGGGTGATGTTCGCGTTTCTACGGTTGAGCATTTACTGTCGGCAATGGCAGGTTTAGGTATCGATAATTGCTATGTCGAAATTAATGCAAGCGAAATCCCGATTATGGACGGAAGTGCTGGGCCATTTGTATTTTTGATTCAGTCTGCTGGAATAGAAGAGCAGAACGCGGCGAAGAAGTTTATTCGTATTAAGCGAGAAGTTACTGTTAAAGATGGCGATAAAACGGCCAGCTTTAGACCGCGTAACGGTTTTAAAGTTTGTTTTACTATTGATTTTGATCATCCGGTTTTTAAGGGTCGTGGGACTACTGCCGAAGTTGATTTCAGTACCACTTCTTTTGTCAGAGAAGTTAGTCGTGCTCGGACATTCGGTTTTATGCACGAGATCGAGTATTTGCGTTCGCAGGGTTTGGCGCAGGGTGGTAGTGTCGATAACGCCATCGTCGTTGATGATTATCGCATTTTGAATGAAGATGGTCTCCGTTACGAAGACGAATTTGTTCGACACAAAATACTCGATGCTATTGGCGATCTGTATTTATTAGGCAACAGTTTAATTGGTGAGTTTCGTGCCTACAAATCTGGCCACGCATTGAATAACAAATTATTGCGCGAGCTTATTTCTCAGCCAGATGCATGGGACATTATTACCTACGATGATGCAGAGAAAGCGCCATTCTCTTATGCTTCACCCGTACTTGCTGTTTAATCAGAATCTTTCGTAGCAATTACGGATTTTAAACGTCTGGTTTAATTTTTCGGTGTATGCAGTCGGTTAAAACTCAATCAGCTAGGTATCAACTGGCCAATAGTTGCCTTATGGCAAGCCAGTTATTGTCCTATATGGTATCGATTTTTAGCTGCCAGGTGGATGTTTAGCATTCAAGTTGATTAAGGTACGTAGAATAATAATGAGTATTTGTGACTGCCTTATCATGATTTAAGCAGATTTTCATACGCTGCAGCCATAGTATTGCTTTGGTTCAGCTAATATAATTATTGTCTCAACGAAATCGGGTTGTTTGGCTAAACAATCCGCTCAGTTTTGTTATAGATATCGTATCGGAATTCACAATTAATGAAATTTATTATACTTAGTCGCGGTGGTGGGGAGTCTTTAACTCTCGATAGCCATCGTATGAGACATCGTCTGATTTTGCTAGGCTTTGGCCTTGTTCCCTTCTTAGTTGGGGCATTAAGTCTTTGGTACGCGATATCGATTGATCGTCAGTCGACAGAGAAGGCACTGCTGGATAATTGGCAGCAAGAACTAGCATTTCAAGCATCGCTTGTCGAGCAAACACGTGCTCAAGTAGGCGATGAATTGTCTGCCTTGACCGTCAAAGTGGCTGAGCTTCAAGCACGTATAATGCGACTCGATGTGTTGGGCCAGCAGGTCGCCCAAATAGCCAAACTTGATAATGGAGAGTTCGATTTTTCTCGCCAGCCTGCTTTAGGAGGGCCGGAAGTCGTCGATGGGAGTCTTAATTCACCCTTTAATTCCGCAGTGACAACTACTGACTTGCCTTCATTATTAATTAATCGTTCTAAGTTAAGCCTCATGGGCAATGAAAGTCAGTTCGCTACTAATGATTCGGCCGAAAGTCGTTTAGTGCCGGGCTCGTCTACTAGCCTATCTCTAGAACAGATGCTAGATAATTTAATAAGCCATATTGATAATAGAGGACAGCAATTAGCGCTGTTAGACCGGCAGCTGGCTGCAAGGGAATCTCGCATCGATTCATTTGTCGCGGGTAAGCCCGTAGTAAAGGGGTGGATGTCTTCTGCTTACGGATCGCGAACCGACCCGTTTAGTGGTAAGCAAGCTTGGCATGCCGGTGTAGATTTTGCCGGCAAAGCGGGGGCCGATGTGGTTGCAGTTGCTGGAGGTATTGTGACCATTGCTGCAAAGCGAACGGGCTATGGCAACATAATTGAACTTAGCCATGGTAACGGATTTGTTACTCGCTACGGACATAACGAAGCTCATTTAGTCGAGCTTGGCGATGTGGTCAGTAAGGGGCAAGTCATTGCTCAAATGGGCAGTAGTGGACGATCTACCGGACCGCACGTGCATTTTGAGGTCCTAAAACAAGGTAAAGCGATGAACCCTGAGCGATACATTTACCGGGCTAGCTTATAACCGGGCACTAGTATCACTCTTCAGCTGAAGCTTATTCTGAGGGAGAGGTATCTGCAGTTGCTTAGGTAAGCTCAACCGGGTCACTTCAATTAACTTTCTCTTTTAACAACCTCCATATTTTCCTTCTAAAGTCGTTGCGTCCTTTGAGTTGAGTGCTGATTTACTTGCTCTGATTTACTTATACCGGTGCTTACCTAAGCCTGTCGTGCTATGCTTATAAGCTTTAAGTTGTGCGTGTAATAGGGGAAGGGATCGGGTGAGTAAGCGATAGCTGACCTATTAACAACGTCTTTATCATTGACAATCTATGCTGTTTCGAAGGGTTGTTACATTGTCGACAATTCACAACGCTAATGACTGTGAATTCATACAAGAGCGTTTAACACAAGAATATTATGATATTAAACTCCATTAAAAAAATCTTTGGCACCAAGAATGATAGAGAGCTAAAACGCATGGGCAAGACTGTCGCCCAAATAAACGCGTTGGAAGATCTTTATCAGGCCTTGAGTGATTCTGAATTGAAGGCCAAAACGGGTGAGTTCCAGCTTGCATTGCAACAAGGCAAGTCGGTGGATGATATCTTGCCCGATGCCTTTGCGGCAGTTAGAGAAGCGGGTCGACGCTATCTAAGCATGCGGCACTTTGATGTCCAATTGATTGGTGGTATGGCTCTTCATGAAGGGCAAATTGCGGAGATGAGAACCGGTGAAGGCAAAACTTTGGTGGCGACTTTGCCTGCTTATCTTAATGCCTTAAGTGGTAAAGGCGTGCATATTGTCACAGTTAATGATTATTTGGCCGAACGTGATGCCAATTGGATGAGGCCGCTGTATGAGTCGCTAGGTCTGTCGTTAGGAATTATCCAGTCGGGGCAATCACAAGAAGAAAAAAGGTCGGCTTATCAGTCTGATGTTACCTACGGCACCAATAATGAATTTGGTTTCGATTATTTACGTGACAACACAGCTTTTACGTTAGAAGATAGATTATTGAAAGGCTCCCATTTTGCCATTATCGATGAAGTTGACTCGATTCTCATCGATGAGGCGAGAACGCCGTTAGTTATCTCCGGGGCAACTGACGATAGTTCTGCTTTATATAAGCGCATGAATGCACTTATACCCTTATTGAAGCGAGCGCCAGAAATTGAGGAGGGCTCTGATGCCGAGCCCGACGGTCACTATACCATCGATGAAAAACAACGTGGAGTAGATTTGACTGAAGGGGGGCATCAGTTCGTCGAAGAACTTTTGTTAAAAGAAAAGTTAATAGAAGAGGGCGACAGCCTTTATTCGCCGACAAACTTGGGTTTACTTCACCATGTCACAACTGCTTTGAGAGCGCATCATCTGTTTCAGCGAAATGTCGAATATATCGTTCAAAACGGTAGTATCTTGTTGATCGATGAGCACACCGGTCGGACAATGTCCGGGCGACGGTTGTCAGATGGTTTGCACCAGGCATTAGAGGCAAAAGAGAACGTAAATATTCAATCCGAAAGTCAAACATTGGCGTCTACTACGTTCCAGAATTTCTTTCGACTGTACGATAAATTGTCGGGAATGACCGGAACTGCCGATACAGAGGCACCAGAGTTTCTACAGATTTATGGTTTGAACGTTGTGGTTATACCACCGAATGAACCGACAGTTCGTCAGGATTTAAATGATTTGATATTTATGTCTGTTGAAGAAAAGTATGAAGCGGTCGTTGTCGATATTAAAGAAGCTATTGCAAATAATGCTCCGGTATTGGTGGGTACGGCATCTATTGAATCTTCAGAGAAGATGTCCAAGTTTTTGCACAAAGAAAAAATTGATCATCAAGTTCTCAATGCTAAATTTCACAAGAGTGAGGCAAAGATCATTGCCGAAGCGGGCCGTCCTGGTGCGCTGACAATAGCGACGAATATGGCGGGCCGAGGTACTGATATCGTATTAGGCGGTAACCTGGAAGCCGAACTTGCTGCGCTTGAGAACTCGACCGACAAAGAGATAGAAGCGCACAAAAAGGAATGGAAACAGCGGCATGAAACGGTTATTAATGCAGGCGGTTTACATATTTTTGGTACAGAACGGCATGAGTCTCGGCGGATAGACAACCAGTTGCGAGGTCGATCGGGTCGGCAAGGGGACCCCGGAGTAACCCGTTTTTACTTGTCGATGGAAGACAACCTAATGCGGATTTTTGCCTCCGATGCGGTGCGAAACTTTATGCAGCGCTTAGGGATGGAGAGAGGTGAGGCCATAGAACATCGCATGGTCTCTAATGCGATTGAAAAAGCGCAGCGTAAAGTAGAAGGTAGAAACTTTGATATTCGTAAGCAATTGCTCGAATACGATGATGTAGCCAACGACCAACGCCAAATAGTATATCAGCAGCGCGACGACATTTTGTTGGCCGACGATATTGTCGATATGATAAGTGCAATTCGTGAGGATGTTATAAATGATTATATTACCGGGTTTATGCCGTTAGAAAGCATTGAAGAGCAATGGGATATTTCAGGCTTAGAGCAGGGCTTAAAAAGCGATTACGATATTGATTTACCGGTTGGTCGATGGTTGGACGAGGATGATCAGCTCCAAGATGCCAGCTTGCGTAGTAAAATCATCGATGTTTTGGCGCAGAAGTACGAAGAAAAAACCAGACCGTTAGGTGACGCTGCGCGAAGATTCGAAAAACAAGTATTACTGCAAGTGCTAGATAGCTTGTGGAAAGAGCATCTGGCCACGATGGATCACTTGCGGCAAGGCATTGGGTTAAGAGGCTACGCTGGGCGTAATCCGAAGCAGGAATATAAGCGCGAGGCATTTGAATTATTTCAATCCATGCTGGAGAATATGAAGCTGGAGTTTATTCGATTCATATCATTAGTTCAGGTGCAGGCGAAAGATGACCCTGACGCTATTGAAAAGCAACGGCGCGAAGAGCAAAGTCACGAAAAAGTTACGGCGCAACATGCTAAAGCCTCTGCGTTAGAGGGCGATGAAACGCAGAGTTCCGACGAGCAAAGTGGTCAGGCTGGACCGATGGTTCGTGAAGGTAAAAAAATCGGGCGCAACGAAGCTTGTCCTTGTGGGTCGGGTAAGAAATATAAACAGTGTCATGGTGCGATAACTTAAAGCTGTCGTGTTTACGGCGGTTTTTACTAGGTTAATGCCACTAGATTATTACAGCTAGACCATTATCACTAGATCATTGCCACTAGATTGCGGCCGTTAAGTGAATGCTGCTAAGTTAGTGCGCCAAATAAAAAGGGTGTGGGGCGCTCGTCAATAAGGTGAGCAGGACCTTATTGGTTTAACCTTTGGGTGCTGTTTTTTTACTTCATAGTTTTTTCAATAGCTTTCATGATTAATTCAACTAAAAATATTTTAGCGTTACTAAATGTTCTCCCCGTTTTAGGTGTCGGCTGGGGGGCTGTAAGTGCGGGTATAAAAAATAGTGCCGTAAGCACTCTCACACTCACAGAGATAGAGAACGGAACTCTGAGTGATAAACCGCTTGATTTGGCGCTTATGGTTTTGGACGCAGGAACAACAGTAGCTGCAGTGTTTACCCAGAACGCATTTTGCGCTGCGCCAGTGACGATTGCTAAGGAAAACTTACTGAAACTTACTGTACCGCCTTCAGTGGAGCCAGTGTACTGTTTGGTCAACGCTGGTAATGCCAATGCGGGTACTGGAGACGAAGGATACATTGCCGCACAAAAAAGCTGCTCTCTGCTTGCTGAGGTGACAGGTTGTGATTCGGCACAAGTGTTGCCTTTTTCTACAGGCGTAATAGGTGAATTGTTACCGGTTAGCTGCTTCGAGAAATCGATGTCTGCGCTTTATCGCGACGTATCAGCCGATGGCTGGGATCGTGCCGCAAATGCCATAATGACCACGGATACGGTGCCAAAGGCGGGCAGTCGTACAATGATAATAGATGGTTCTACGGTAACACTCTCTGCTATTTGTAAAGGGGCGGGTATGATTCGCCCGAACATGGCAACCATGCTGGCTTACGTAGCAACCGATGCAAAAATTTGCACTGCTGATGCTGACAAGCTGTTAAACGGTGCGGTAAAAAAATCATTTAATCGCATTACTGTCGATGGTGATACATCAACTAATGACGCTTGTCTCTTTGCCGCAACAGGTCAGTCAGGAGTAGAGCTTTCGCCCGCTCATAGTCGTTGGGATGATTTTAAAGATGAATTAAATTTCTTGTTTGAAAGTATGGCAACGGCCATTATTCGCGATGCTGAGGGAGCCACTAAATTTATTACCATAGATGTCAATGGCGGAATGGACAGTGAGGAATGTTTGCAAGTGGCTTACGCGGTGGCCGAATCTCCGTTAGTTAAAACAGCATTTTTTGCCAGCGATGCCAATTGGGGGCGAATTTTGGCGGCAGTAGGTCGCTCTGGCTTGGCTAGTCTCGATGTTAAAATGATATCTATATACCTTGATGATCTACTTATTTGTGAAAACGGTGGCAGGGCAAAGAGCTATGTAGATTCCGAAGGCATGAAAATCATGTCTCAGGCAGAGATAAAAATAACGATTAACTTAAATCGCGGTGGCGTATCGGAACGGGTTTGGACTAGCGACTTGTCGTTGGATTACGTTCACATCAATGCTGATTATCGATCCTGATATATTATGACTTACTCAGGCTCTTTGGTGCATGTCGCTGTGGGTTTAATTGTGAGCCCTGAGCGCAAGATTCTTATTGCCAAGCGGGCAGATCACTTACACCAAGGGGGATTGTGGGAGTTTCCTGGTGGAAAAGTGGAACCTGAGGAGAGCGTAGACATTGCCTTAGCGAGAGAGCTTAAAGAGGAATTAGGCATAACCATAGTCAATGCGGTAGAGTTTATTCAAGTGATGCATGATTATGGTGATAAGCAAGTATTACTTGATGTTTGGTGGGTCAGTGAGTTTCTCGGTGAACCTTGTGGGCTCGAAAACCAGCCGATAAAATGGGTTGACGCCGCTGAACTAGAGAATTACGACTTTCCTAAAGCTAATACCGAAATTGTGCTGGCGGCACAAAAGATTTTGACGGAGTCTACAGCACATTAAATTGGCTTGAAGGATGTAAGTGTGGACAATAACAATTTAAATAGGGCGGTATATTCTTTTGGCTGAGGGTTAGTATAGGTCTGGGTCACCCTCACTAAAAATGTCGTCGTAGCTAGGGCTGCCTGGAATAGTTTTTTGCTCGTTAGCCCAGTCGATAAAATCACTGTCTTTACAGCGTTTTGAACAAAATGGTCGCTCTGGGTATTCGTCGCCCCACACAATTGAACGATGGCAGTTAGGGCAATCAACAGTAATAGCTTTTTTTTTCATTGCAATATCGTTTTTCTGTTAGGCGGTTTTTTTTGCAAGTTCAAGGTATTGCAAATGCAGTTGTTCTACTTGCACCTCAAGTTGCGCTAATGTTCCTGTATTTTCTATAATGTCATCGGCCAGTTTTATTTTATCTTCGCGTGCCATCTGGGCGGCCAATATGGCTTTGACTTGTTCTTCTGAATTATTGTCTCGTGCCATTGTACGCTGTATTTGTATTTCAGTTGGCACGTCAATCAATAGCAATCGTTGAGCCAAATGCTTTTGAGTGGTTTCCATTAGCAATGGCGACTCCAATATTCGGTAGTCTGCTTCCCCAGATTTTTTCGTAGTGTTCAATTGAGTAAAAATGGCGTCACCAATAATAGGGTGGGTAAGCTGTTCTAGCCAAAGTCTTTCGGCCTCGTTAGAGAAAACTTTATTTCGTAGGGCTGCGCGGTCTAGCGTTCCGTCTTGCTGGATAATATTCTGTCCAAAGTGCTCAGCAATTTTTGATAGAGCTATAGTATCTGGCTCAACCACTTCTCGAGCTACGATGTCGGCGTTAATAACGGTAACGCCTAGCTTGGCAAACAGGCTGGCCGCTGCAGATTTCCCACTTCCGATACCGCCGGTTAGTCCTACCACATACATAATTATTCTCTTTACATTAGTAGTTTGTATTCTTTTCAAATGTCTCGGTAGTAAGTCATCCACAACAGAATAGGCAAAGTTCAACGAGTGAAATTTTGTGAACAGTTTCACCATCGATTAAGTAGCTTGAGTTCACGTATGATACCGTTTTTGTTTCAGTGCAGGTGGGAAAAATGGACCAATTACAACAATTAGCGTCGAGACTCGATCGGCTTGAAGCCATTGATGCGATCAAAACACTCAAGTCAACTTACCTGATGGCCTGCGATACCAAAAAACCAGATTTGATGAGGGATTGCTTCATCGAAGGCGAAGTGCTGATTGATTATGGACCCGTTGGTCAGTTTAATCATAGAGATCAATTGGTCAGTTTGTTTACCGAGGTAGCCTGCCATCCACATATGTTGGAAATGCATCATGGGCACAATCCAGTGATTCATTTATTAAACGAAAAAGCAGCAGAGGGAACGTGGGAACTTTCCTATCAATTAATCAATACAAAGGCTAAGACGATTACGCAGCTGGCAATCATTTATCATGATAAATATGTCAAGCAAGATGATAAGTGGCAAATAGCAGAAACGGTTGCGCAAAATATTTCAACTTTAGTCTTCGATATTAGTGGCGATACTCCACAATTAAAGCATGCGGGATAAAGAGGTCCCAAGGCTGGAATGGCAACTAGCTGAGGTAGATATTTACTAGTATTAGGGTCTCTTGTGCAAGAATGATGTTTGCTGTAATCTGCGCTGCCCATATAGATTCAGCTTGTGAACCTATATGGCTGAGCATGGATGGTTCGACCAAATTAGTATATGAATTTGGCAGTGTAAATAGGAAATAAGTCAGACAGGAAAAGTGTCTACAAGAACTGTGTTGGCCAATAGAACATAGGATACGCGCGTAAGGGCTTAATCTGCACTTAGGGGCTAATTTTTTAAATTAAGGAAGATTGGATGTTTATTGATGAACGAACTCGTACCGCACAGAAACATATCCTCGACGCGCTCTATGAGCTTACGGGGATTGACGGGGTTGAATTTCATGCTGAAGAAATTCAGCGATATAGAGGCAACCCTTACTCTGCAGAATTTTCAAATTTTCTCTATTGCTCAGAGCTGAAACTGAAATCATGGTTTTACTCTGTTCATCAACTTAGCAAAGAACAAAAAGTGTCGTTATGGTCAGACATTACGGCCAGGTGTAGTATGGTGTCACTTGTGGCTCCAGACGAATGGGGCATTACTACGAGTATTTCCACTCTTGTGGAATATCTAATAACCGATGCTTCTGGTATGAGTTTATAACCTTTACGTGCTGTTGGCTCGTCCAAGCCTTTCTTTGCCAGAGCAGAATATCTCCTTGATTAATTGGCGCATTGACATACGTCGCTGCGCCCAACTCTCTCCATCTTATCCCTTTTTACTCAATAGTCTAATTAGTGTGTGTTTGCTTTTTGGAAGTTTTCTACGGCTTTCTCTGTGGTGATTTTCTTTGCTATGGGTTTCTAATACATAGCTTACAATGGATTAGTTGAGCAATAATGACGTTCGCAATACCGTCGAGGGGCTTGGCGTGTAATCAGTGGCAGTTTAGACTACAGCTCCACCAGACTTAGCTGCCCGGTTTTTGGTGTTATATCTTGGTTATTAGCTATTGGAGCATGTCGTATGAATTTTGTCGGCAGTCATATTCTGTCAATAGATCAATTTGAGCGCAAAGATATCGATCGTCTTTTTAGCGTGGCTATTAACATGGAGCCTTATGCGAAGCGACAACGCATTACAAAGGTTCTGGATGGGGCAATTTTAAGCAATATGTTTTTCGAGCCTAGTACGCGTACTCGCGTTAGCTTTGGTTGTGCGTTTAATCTACTTGGAGGAGAAGTTCGAGAGACGACGGGTATTGAAAATTCGGCGCTTGCCAAGGGCGAATCTTTATACGATACGGCACGGGTCTTAAGTGGTTACAGTGACGTTATTGTGATGCGTCATCCACAGTCTGGCTCGGTTGCTGAGTTTGCATCGGCTAGCCGTGTCCCCGTAATCAACGGCGGGGACGGGGCGAATGAACATCCAACCCAAGCGTTGCTTGATCTGTATACGATTAGGCGAGAGCTACAAGGTAGGGGTAAGGAGCTAGACGGTTTGCGAATTGGTATGATTGGTGATCTCAAGCATGGGCGCACTGTTCATTCGCTCGCAAAATTACTTTGTAATTATCAGAATATCGAGATTTACCTCGTGTCGCCAGCAGCATTAAAAATGCCTGAAGACTTAGTAGATTTGTTAGTTGAAGCGGGTCATAAAGTGGTTATTACCGAATCACTTGAGTCGAGCATAGCGCATGTCGATATTGTCTATTCAACGCGCATTCAAGAAGAAAGATTTGGCTCACAAGAAGAAGCTGATTTGTATCGAGGAAGGTTTCGCTTGAACCAAGCGGTGTATACTCAATACTGCGAGCCTAACACTGTTATTATGCACCCTTTGCCGAGGGACTCGAGGGCCGAAGCCAACGAACTGGATAGTGACTTAAACCAAAATCCCAATCTTGCTATATTTCGGCAAACGGATAACGGCGTGGTGGTGCGGATGGCATTATTTGCTTTGACTTTAGATATCGTAGATGCAGTTGATAAAAACTCGCAACCAGTACGCTGGTATACGGGCGGTAGGCGTTAATGGTGGGCTGTTAAGCATTGAATAAGCCATCTGCAAACGATCAGCCGAAGCAAGTCGGAAGTCTACTAGGCTCTAGTGTTACGGTTGGGTCGATGACTATGCTTTCGCGAGTCATGGGCCTGATTCGAGATATTGTAATCGCACGTTTTTTTGGTGCTGGTGGAAACGCCGATGCGTTTTTTATTGCGTTTAAAGTGCCGCAATTTTTACGAAGGCTATTTGCCGAGGGCGCATTTTCTCAGGCTTTTGTTCCGGTCTTGTCCGAATATCGGCGTCAATATGAAAACGAAGGCAATCTGGCGGCCATTCAGGTTTTGGTCAATGCCGTGTGTGGAGTTTTAGGCGGTAGCCTATTATTATTGACCGGTTTGGTCGTGATGGCAGCCCCTATGGTAGCGATGTTGTTTGCGCCTGGCTTTATCGATCAGCCTGAAAAATTTGCCCTTACGGCGGGCTTATTACGCATCACCTTTCCGTACTTACTGTTAATTTCTTTGACCGGATTTGCTGGCGCGATACTCAATAGCTACGATCGCTTTGTCGTTCCTGCATTTACTCCGGTATTACTCAATCTCTCGCTTATTGGTTTTGCAGTGTTTGTATCGCCGCTATTGGCGCAGCCGGTTTATGCTCTGGCGTGGGCAGTATTATTTGCAGGGTGTGCGCAGCTACTATTCCAGTTGCCATTTTTGGCTCGGCTAGAATTATTGCCGCAACCGATCTGGGATACTCAGCACCCCGGTGTGCGAAAAATAATGGCACTGATGTTACCAGCGATTTTCGGTGTATCTGTTAGCCAAATCAATTTACTGCTCGATACCGTGCTCGCATCATTTTTACCGACGGGTAGCGTTTCTTGGCTATATTACTCGGATCGTTTGGCAGAACTTCCTCTTGGTGTTTTTGGCATAGCTATCGCCACCGTTATTCTGCCAAGTTTGTCGCGGTTAGGGTTAAAGAGAGACGAGGTAGATGACGCTGGCGGCGAGGGTTCAGTTACTGCGAATAAATCTCCTGAGATTAAATTTCAGCAGACGCTCGATTGGGCGCTACGTTGTATCGTAGTAATCGCACTACCAGCATCCGCAGCACTAATTATTTTGGCCTCACCGATTCTTTACACATTGTTTCAATATCAAGCGATGACCCCCGAGGACGTCCATATGGCGTCTTATAGCCTGCGTGCCTATGCTTTAGGCCTGCTAGCCTTTATGGCTATTAAGGTGCTGGCAACAGGGTACTACTCACAGCAAGATACCAAAACACCGGTTAAAATTGGCATTATTACCATGGGGCTTAATATGGTGCTAAATCTTATTTTTGTAGGATTTTTGCATTTTTACTTTAAGTTGGGACATGTGGGCTTAGCATTAGCAACTTCGGTTTCCGCTTTTGTCAATGCAGGAATGCTATTACGTGGCCTTTCGGCGGTGCAGGTGAAATCTGCGTCTGAAATGCAGGTTTCGGAGCAAGGTAGTACTCTCGATCGTGATGAGGTCAAAAACGGACCCATATTATCAAGTCAGTTTTGGCGGCTATTACAAAAGGTTATCGTGGCTGTCTGCGCTATGTTGGTATTGCTGCAGTTCTTATTGCCAGATCCGCTGTTCTGGCCTGACGCGAACAGTTGGCAGCGGATAGTGAAAGTTACATGGCTGTGTTTCGCAGGGCTAGTAACTTACCTGTCGCTTCTGTTTGCCTTAGGCGTAAGGTTTAAGCAGTTTAGGGCTGTTAGTGTAGATTAGTCGCATTGATTTGAATCGGGCAATTAGGGCGAGGCGACTTTTAAAGCGGAAAGCCCTGCAGTTTTGTCGATATTCACCCGTTGAAAATTCCCAGCTAAGCTCAGCTTTGAGGTTATAATTCGTCGCTTTTCCGCATACAAGCAGTTTGTGGGATAGCATGGTTAGAAAGCAAAATTTAAAATTACCGGCCAGCCGACGTTTTTTGGATCGCATGCCGTGGCACTAACAAATGGAGTCGAGCGTGGAGCTCATTCGCGGCCTACATAATCTACAAATCAAGCACCGCTCTAATCTTTCGGGAGAAGGGACAGTCTTGACGATTGGCGCATTTGATGGCTTACACTTGGGCCACCGGTCGGTGATAAATCACGTGGTAGCGCGGGCGGCGGAGACAGGTTTGCCTTCGGTAGTGGTTACGCTTGAGCCGTTGCCCAGAGAGTACTTTGTGCCGATGGATGCTCCTGCTCGGTTGATGAGCTTTCGCGAGAAGTTTGAAGGCTTGGCAGAGTGGGGCGTCGATCGCGTGCTGGTGGTAAGGTTTGACGATAAAATGCGAAATATGGATGCTGTTGAGTTTATCGAGCGAGTGTTTGTCGAGGGTTTAAATGCGCGGCATATCGTGGTCGGGGATGATTTGCGTTTTGGTCGCAATGGCGGTGGTGACTTTGAATTATTAAACAGTTTGGGGCGTAAGCACGGTTTTACTGTAGAGGATACAGAGACACTTGGTGTGATTGGTAAGCGGGTTTCCAGTACTCGAATCCGGGAGATGTTAGAACAGGGCGACTTTTCTGGTGCCGAATCACTGCTAGGCAGGCCCTACAGTATTTCGGGAAAAGTAGTTTATGGGCAGCAACTGGGAAGAACGTTAGGCACTCCGACGGCCAATGTAGAGTTACATCGATTACGAACAGCGATGTCAGGTGTGTACGCAGTTGAAGTATTCGTTCATGGCGGTGAGCGTAAAGCTAATCCGGAGTTCGCTTCAGAGCCTTTATACCATCAGTGGCATCGGGCTGTAGCCAACGTGGGGACCCGCCCAACGGTAAATGATTCAATCAAAGCAATTTTAGAAGTTCATTTACTGGGCTTTGTCGGTGATTTATATCGAAAGAGAATTACCGTGCGATTTCGAAAAAAAATTCGCGAGGAAAAAAAGTTTGCGTCGCTGGATCTATTGACGGAGAAAATTCATCAAGATAAGCAAACAGCCAGGGATTTTTTTGCAAAAGTTTAAATGTCGATGGTTTGAAGATCGATAATTTGAGTGAATCAGCATTTTAATAAGTAAGTTATTTAACCTAACGAGACAGAAAGAAAAAGACAGCATGAGTGACGACAAAAAAAATCAATATAAACACACGTTAAACCTGCCAAAAACGGGTTTTCCGATGAAGGCTAATTTGTCGCAACGCGAGCCGCAGCGACTTAAAGCTTGGGAACAGGCCGACCTTTACGGACAAATTCGACGTCAGTTTTCGGGGCGTGAAAAATTTATTTTGCACGATGGCCCTCCCTACGCTAACGGAGACATTCATCTCGGTCACTCTGTCAATAAAATTTTAAAAGACATTATCATCAAGTCCAAGACTCTACAGGGCTTTGATGCGCCCTATGTGCCAGGGTGGGATTGCCACGGTTTACCAATAGAGCATAAAGTTGAAACAAAAATTGGTAAGGCGGGAGTCAAGGTCGATCACAAAACTTTTCGCAAGAAATGTCGTGAATATGCTACTAAGCAAGTGGCGGGCCAGCGTAAAGATTTTATTCGACTGGGTGTTTTGGGTGATTGGGCAAACCCTTATCTGACGATGAACTATGCGACCGAAGCAAATATTATTCGTGCGTTAGGAAAAATCATAGAAAACGGTCACCTTGTTCGGGGATTTAAACCTGTTTATTGGAGTGTAGTGGGAGGGTCGGCATTAGCTGAAGCTGAGGTCGAATATCAAGATAAAACATCGTTTTCCATTGATGTTGCTTTTGCTCTGGCCGATCAGTCAGCTCTCGATGCGATAGTCAACGAATTGGGTGGCGAAGGACCACTAAGCGTTGTTATTTGGACGACTACACCATGGACTTTGCCGGCCAACCAAGCAGTGTCAGTACATCCCGAGTTAGATTATGTCGTTGTCGAGTGCGCGCCAGAAACTTTAGGTGGAGGGGCGCAGAGGCTTATTATCGCGGATGCATTGCATGAGTCCGCTATGGCTCGATACGGCGCTGACGTATTTAAAATAGTTGGTCGGTTTAAAGGCGCGCAGTTAGAAAATATTTTGTTGTGTCATCCGTTTTACTCACGCCAAGTACCCGTTATCTTGGGTGAACATGTAACGACTGAAGCGGGTACGGGCTGTGTTCATACAGCTCCAGATCATGGTGTTGACGATTTTGTGGTGGCAAAAAAATATGGCATCGAAACGCTTAACTTGGTCGCCGACAATGGCGTGTATAACGATAAAACCGAGTTGTTTGCCGGCGAGCATGTTTACAAGGTTGATGAAAAAGTCGTTGATCTGTTACGCGATAAGAGCTGTCTGTGCGCCGAAGAAAAGATTCGCCATAGTTTTCCCCATTGCTGGCGGACTAAAACTCCTTTGATATTTCGCGCTACGCCCCAATGGTTTATCGGGATGGAGAAAAAAGGCTTACTGGATTCTGTCAAACAAGCGGTTGGTGGCGTTCAATGGGTGCCCGATTGGGGAAAGTCTCGCATTGAGGGGATGTTAGCAACCAGTCCGGATTGGTGTATTTCCCGGCAACGGACCTGGGGTGTTCCCATCGCTCTGTTTGTCCATAAAGAAACGCAAGAGCCTCATCCTGACTCTGTAAAATTTATTGAGCAGATTGCGGTACGAGTTGAAAAAGAAGGTATAGACGCCTGGTTTGATTTAGATATCATAGAGTTTCTTGGGGGCGACGCAGATAATTATACTAAGGTTGTCGATACGCTAGATGTCTGGTTTGATTCAGGTGTTACCCATTTTTCCGTACTGCAAACAAGAGCGGATCTGCAGTACCCGGCCGACCTTTATCTCGAGGGCTCGGACCAGCATCGAGGTTGGTTTCAGTCGTCGCTGAAAACAGCTATTGCAATGAATGGAACCGCGCCGTATAAGGCCGTACTAACCCATGGGTTTGTTGTCGATTCCGATGGTAAAAAAATGTCGAAATCGCTGGGTAATAATATAGCTCCGCAGACGGTTATTAACGAACTAGGGGCGGATGTGCTCCGATTGTGGGTGTCTGCGACCGACTTTAGTAGCGAGATGAGCGTGTCGGATGAAATCTTAAAGCGTGTTGCCGATTCGTATCGACGAATTCGTAATACCGCGAGATTTATGTTGTCAAATTTAGAAGGCTTTGATCCGGAATTGGATTTGCTTCCTAATGATCAGTTATTGTTGCTTGATCGATGGGCTATCACCCGCGCTGCAGAAATTCAAAATGAAATTCTAGAGGCGTACAATAATTACCAGCTGCACTCTATATATCAAAAGTTACATAACTTTTGTATTGTTGATATGGGTGGTATATATCTAGATATTATCAAAGATAGACAATACACAATGCAAACCGATAGCCTTGGTCGACGCTCGGCGCAAACGGCCTTGTACCATATTATCGAAGCCCTTACTCGGTGGCTTGCACCGATACTAAGTTTTACTGCCGATGAATTGTATGAGTTTATTCCCGGGGCGAGAAAAAGTAGCGTGTTTATAGAAGAAGTGTACGGGGGTGTAAGCGCGTTACTAGATGAAAAATCAAACGAAGTTGAACTTATGCAGGCGCTGACTGAAGTGAAGGCAATCGTCAATAAGGCGTTAGAAAGCGAACGAGGAAAGGGCAGTATGGGTGGGTCACTCGAATCAGAAATTACTTTATACGCAGATCAGCCGCTAGCTTCTTTGCTACGTACAGTTGGCGATGAATTAAGGTTTATTTTAATTTCATCTTCAGCGAATGTTGTTGATAGTGTTAGTGCTGCTCCAGCTGATGCGATCGAAACCAGTATTGCCGGGCTTAAATTGACAATCGACAAAAGTGATCACGGCAAGTGTGTGCGCTGTTGGCATCATCGGCCAGAAGTTACTGCGATTGAGGCGCATCCGGATCTTTGCCAGCGTTGCGTCGACAACATCGATGGAACCGGCGAGCAAAGGATGTTTGCATAATGGCGAGGGCGGCAGCAGGCCGTGAGCGTCTAGGGTCCGGCATTCGCTGGGCCTGGTATGGCTTGGCGCTATTCGTGATTGTCTTTGATCAGATAAGTAAATACTGGATTCAGATTCATTTTTTTGAAACTGAACGATTTAACTTGCTGCCGATTCTCGATGTGATTCTGGTTTATAACGAAGGCGCTGCCTGGAGTTTTCTCAGTGATGCGGGTGGCTGGCAGCGTTGGCTTTTTACTGCTATTTCAGCAGTAGTTAGTTTGGTTTTGATCGGGTGGATACACGTAGCCGATCAGTCACAAAAGCTTTTGCTGTGGTCGCTAGGCTTTATTTTAGGGGGTGCTGTCGGTAACTTAATCGATCGAGTCGTTCAAGGAAAAGTTACTGATTTTGTATTGTTCTACTACGAGAGTTGGTCGTTTCCCGCATTTAATGTTGCTGACTCCGCGATAACCATAGGTGCGATATTGATGCTAGTCGATGCATTTTATAGCTCAGAAAATACCGGGGCGGCTCGGGATGGCGACCATGATAATGATAAGGGAGAGCAATAGATTGGCTAAGGTTAAGAGTTATCTCAATGTTACTACCGAGGCATTTGAAAGGAATACCCTTTATTTCAAGACACACATAAAGATGTCCCTATCGTTCGACGCTGGCATCCCTGCCAGCAACGGTCTTGAAATAAAGGGTATTCCTTTCAAATGCCTTATTAGTAACTCAAGTGAGAGTCTGGTAAGCCAGTGAGTATCGATAAAAACAGTCGAGTAACCTTAAACTTTTCATTAAATTTGTTGGATGGACATTTAATCGATTCTAATTTTGATAACGAGCCGGTTACATTTGATATGGGTGACGGTAGTTTACTGGTAGGTTTTGAGCAATCTTTAATGGGGCTTACAGCGGGTCAAACTCAATGTGTAACAATCGAGGCAAAAAACGCGTTTGGTTTGTTCAATCAAGAGAATGAGCAGAGTTTTAAACGCAGTGATTTTGCCGGATTACTGGGCGATCCCCCCGTAGAATTAACCAAAGGGCTGGTAGTGTCGTTTGCAGATGCGGCAGGAAATGAATTACCTGGTGTGGTCAAGAGTTTTGCAGACGACAATGTTACTGTTGATTTTAATCACCCTTTAGCGGGGCGCGACATTATTTTCGAAGTCAAAATTGTAGAAGTTGGTCAAACGAGATGAAAGTGAGTAAGAATTATAGTGCGAGCTTAATACTCATTTTATTTGGGGTTACCCCTTGAGTATTGAGTCACCTACTTTTAAGTTGATACTAGCGAATCCTCGAGGTTTTTGCGCTGGAGTTGATCGCGCAATTGATATCGTTAACCGTGCGCTAGATGTTTTCGGCGCTCCGATATATGTACGGCACGAAGTTGTTCATAATAAGTTTGTGGTTGAAAGTTTGCGAGAGCGCGGTGTTATATTTGTCGACGAACTGTCAGAAGTACCCAACGATGTCATCGTTATTTTCAGTGCTCATGGCGTTTCTCAGGCAGTGAGAAAAGAAGCAGAGCTTCGTGGCCTAAAGGTTTTTGATGCTACATGTCCATTGGTGACTAAAGTCCATATGGAAGTCGCCAAGCATAGTCGCGAGGGTGAAGAGTGTATATTGATCGGTCATCATGGGCATCCCGAAGTCGAGGGGACGATGGGGCAGTACGATTCGAAAAAGGGAGGCGCCATTTATTTGGTGGAAACAGAAGCCGATGTTGCCACATTAGAGATACGCAATGCCGATGACTTGTTTTATGTTACTCAGACAACCTTGTCGGTGGACGATACCGCGCGAGTAATCGAAGCGTTGCGTAGCAGGTTTCCTGCTATTGATGGCCCCAAAAAAGACGATATTTGTTACGCTACTCAAAATCGGCAAGACGCTGTTCGCGGGTTGGCGGGCCAGTGCGATCTGGTGCTGGTGGTCGGGTCTCCCAATAGCTCCAACTCTAGTCGTTTATGCGAGCTTGCTAAACGCTCGGGTACGGATGCCCACCTTATCGATTCGGAACACGATATTCAATCTGAATGGTTGCTGGGAAAATCTGTAATTGGGATCGCTGCGGGAGCCTCCGCGCCAGAAATATTGGTGCAAAAAGTCATCCATTACTTGCAATCACTGGGTGCGGGTACTGCTGAAGAAAAAGAGGGTATTCCCGAAAAAATCACTTTTTCCATACCTAAAGAACTGCGACTTAAGTCCGTCTGATTCCTCTATATAGGGGTGAATTTTTCATTAATTCCATCGTAATGCCGCGTTTATCGGTGAAATTCTACCGCTCGAGCTTCTGCGCCTAGCAGAACTGTGTTTTGTGGTCGATACTTAGATAAGACTTATAGAGCCTCATTGCTTGTCTTGTTTAGTGACGCTCTTGTTTTAGGTCTTATTTGCAGTTTTATTTATTTTATAGTGACACGGTACCTATGAAAGTAATTCTTACAGCTCAGTTGCAATTGGTATGTCGTAGAGGTCAATGCACTAATTTGCGAGCTAAAACTTATCAGCAGCGCGGGTTTACCTTGCTTGAGTTGATGGTTACTTTGGCTGTTGTGGCAATTCTCGCTACGGTGGCAGCACCGAGTTTTACCTCGTTAATTAAGAGTAATCAGGTGTCCTCCATGCGGGACAATTTAGCATCCAGCATTAAGTTAGCGCGAAGTGAAGCAGTTGTGGTTAAAACTCTGGTAACGATATGCGCGAGTAGCAATCAATCGTCCTGCTCTGGCAATACTCGTTGGGATTTGGGTTGGATTATCTTTACCGATGCTAATAATGACCAGACTGTGAGTGCAGGTGATCGTTTAGTCGATGTTCAGTATGCTCAAAACGGAGTGTCGATTGCGGGTGGCGTGAACTTTATGACGTTTCGCCCTAGTGGGGTCAAAACGATTGCTGGTTTGGTGAATTTGGGTGTTTGTGACCAGGATGCTGTGGTGGACGGAAGTACGATATCTATTAGCTCGTCGGGTGCAGTGAGGTACAGCGGAGCTGCGTTATCGGGTTGTCCTTAATGCGGATATTTTATTTAACAGTCGTTACTGTTAAACATTTACTGAAAAACATTTACTGAAAAATACATAGTGCACTTAGCGAGATAACGATGAAAGAAAAGCTTTCTCATTCCCAGTCGGGATTTACATTGATTGAAGTTATGGTGACGGTGTTTATCCTGTCTATTGGCATATTGGGCATGGCGGGCTTGCAATCGGTAGGGGTCAAGGAATCCCAAAATACCTATTTTCGCGCCCAGGCGGACCTGTTAGTTAGTGACCTTATCGATCGTATGCGAGCGAATCAAGTAGCGGCTAGAGACACCTCTGCGTCGGCTTATGCATTTACCGGCACTACCACTGCGGTGGATAATTGTAGTGCGGCTGCAGATTGCAATCCGGCACAAATGGCGGGGCATGATTTGCGAGAGTGGCAGGCGGCGATTACCGCTTCGAGATTACCCTCTGCCAACGGAGTAGTAACCCGGCCTACCTTAACGGTCCCCGCGTATACCATACAGCTATTTTGGGATGAAAATCGTGATGGGTCCACGGGTACGGGTTGCAATCCGGCGAACAGTGCCGACTTATCTTGCATTCAGATAGCGGTGGAAATTTAAATGAAAATAGTCAGGGTTATGCCCATGAATATTGAGGTATGCACAGCGAGAAAAACAAAAAAGACTCTGCAATCAGGTTTTAGTCTGATTGAATTAATGGTCGCGCTGGGCTTGGGGCTATTCATTTTGGCTGGAATTATTCAGGTATTTGTTGGTAGTCGCCAGTCGTTTGAAGTCATACAAGGGCAGTCTAGTATGCAAGAGGCGGGTCGTTTTGGTTTGTATTTTATCGAACAGTCTGCAGTGCATGCCGGGTTTATCAATGCTGGGGTTTTTGACAATGATTATGCACAGTCCTTTTTAAATATTATTGATGGAGACAATCTTTATGCTGCGCATTGGCCGCAAGATACCGCCAACGGATTTAGTGGGAATGCATCAGTGGTGGGTTCGCCTGTAGTTGCGGCTGCGGCGCCAGGGACCGCCACCTTGTCGTTTCGGATGGACGGCGACCCTAACGACCCGATGCGTGATTGCGCGGGAAACCTAGTTTCCAGTGTTGAGGGAGTTTCGACAACGACTATTTTTTATATCGACGCTCAAAATCAATTAAATTGTCAGGTGAATGCGGGGCCGGCAGTGGCGTTGGTTTCAGGCATAGAGAATATGCAGGTCCTTTACGGTGTATCTAACAGCCGGATCAATCCGCAAGCGGTGCGGTACTACACAGCTGCGACTATGACGCCCCTTTTATGGCAGCGTGTGGTCGCGGTTCGTGTTGGATTTATTGCCGTGTCGAGTAACGCACCATTGCCAAGAATCTCTGTTAATAACGAGTTGCTTGGCACTGTTATCGCTAGCGCTGCCGATGGCCGGGTTCGTCAGGTGTTTTCGAAGACGATAGCCATTCGCGCAAAGATATAATTGGTGTAGACAACGGCTTGTTAATAATGGTCACGATCGATGCTTAATTATGGAAATAGTAAGTAGAGCCACCAGGTTGAAAATCAGTGTGAAAAAAGAGGTTGAATGAGACAAATGAAATCCGCGAAAGTAATAGATACTGCTGTGAGCATAAATAGAGGTTTACCGGTGGTATCGTTAGATTTAACTAATCGCACCAGGCAGCGCGGCGCCGTTCTATTGGTGGGTATGATTATGCTGTTGGTTATAACGGTCATGGGAATTAGCAGTATTTCTTCCGTCACTATGGAAGAGCGGATGGTTAGTAATATGCAAAATGCACGTCGTGCATTTCAGGGAGCTGAGGCGGCGCTGTCGGTATGTGAACGTTTTGTGAGAGACAGCACCCCTGCCGCCATGCAAGTGAATTCCGGGGTGTCTGTAGTGGTTGGGCAATACGACACGAATTGGACAGGCGCGGGGACTTGGTGGGATGCTGCAGCTTTTTGGGCGACTAATGGTAGGCCAGCCGCTCTTACTGGCGCAGTGGCTGCAGGGGTCGGTTTGACCAGCCAGCCAACGTGTGTCTACGAGTATGTTGGTAAGGTAAGTTCTCTTGATCTAGATGATAAATATTTAACAGTTTCACCAGGATCGAAAGAGGTTTTTCGTGTTACGACACATTCCTTTGGTGGTGATGTATCCACTCAGGCTGTGATCGAAAGTTTTTATGTCAAGTGATGAGCCCATGAAATTATATAGAGTCAGGAAGTTATATAGAGTCGTGACGTAGTGAATATGCAGAGTAAAAATCGGATAGAGGTAAGAGTTATGAAACGCAGCTTACAGTGGTACGGGTGTCTGTTGTGCAGCACGTTGATGCTGTTGACGGGTGGTAATAGCCTGGCGCAAACTATGGATCTAAAGGACTTGCCTTTGTCGGTCCGCACCAATATTCCGCCTAATCTGATTGTAACGATGGATGACTCGGGCAGTATGGCTTGGGGCTTTATGCCAGATGTTCGTTTCGCGGGATGGAGAGAGGTTTACTATCGATCCTCACATTACAATAAAATGTACTACGATCCTTCAGTGACTTATGCCACTCCAAATAAGTCGACAGGAGAGCCTTTGAACGATGCGAATTTTACCGATGCGATTCACGGTTATTTTTATGCCGGGGCTAGTCAAATAAGAACAAACTTAAGTACGGATTTTACCGCTATTTTCGATCATTATTACAACGACAGTACTCCCGATATATTGGGTGCAGAAGAAGCGGGTTTGGGTTGCGCTACTGGTCCCGGAGATCCCTGTGATCCGCAGCCTGCTTACTTTTATAACTTTGATGGATCTAACAATAATTGCACGGGAACGGCGGATGACAAGCTAGACGATGTCGACTGCTATGACAAGGTAGTGATTACTGACGCCGGTCAATATAATTTAGGTGCTTGCGGTACGGGAGTGCCGGGATTAGTCAACATCAATTGCCGGACTATGACGCAAGAACAAACGAACT
>JAJRPK010000339.1 GCA_024280785.1 Gammaproteobacteria bacterium | reverse complement strand
CTTAACCTCGGAAGCTTGCGAGTAAGGTTGTTTGTGGGCATCCACATTGTGTGTTTTACACCGGTTTTAGCAAGCCATTAAGAGCCGTAGTTTCGCTGATGCTTGGAGCTAGTCTGTGGCGGTTCAATAATGGAGGCTTAAATGAGTTGGGTAAAAGGAGCTTTGCGAAAATCTTGCTGACGGTCTTTCGCCGTCAGCTTTTGTCGTAAACTTTGCGCTCTTTCAAGGACTCGGGTACCTGATCAATGGGGACTAAGAACTGGTCGTACCATTGTCGTAATTTGGTTACCGGGCCGTCTCCATCACAAAGAATTGGGTTGTTGATTGTCACTTTGTTCTGCCATATGCGCATATCAGCAAAGACACCCCGTTCTTCAGCGCCTTCGGCAATGGTCTTCATGTATTCCATCTGAGCTTCAATACTTCCTTCCATACCTACTGGGATGCGTTCTTTGAATCCCGCTAAAAATTCAAAGCTATCCATTGATGTCGGTACGTTCATAACTAAAGACATATAGCGTCTAGGTGGGTTTTCGGCGTTTCCAGAATTTGTCGCGTGGTGAAGCATAAACCCAGGGCCATAATAGGTAGCGTTAGATTCCATAAAACCCATTGCTGAATCAGCATTCATTAGCTGGGTGTAGACATGGCCCTCGCTAATATTAGAAAAATGTACGATGTTACTGGAACCATGCACGGGGCCAAAATGGGCTTTGTCGGCCATGTTGTCTATTAATTCACGACAGTTGTTTTCTACCGGAACTCGACGGATATACCATGGTGTCCAACCATCTTCTGATGCTTGTTCTATGTCGGGTATTTTCTGTTCTTCGATGGGAGGCCCACCATCCGGGTCGTGCCAAAGGTAAACCAGTTCGTTGGCTTCCATGCAGTCCCACGATCGAATGCGTGCTTTTTCGGGTATTTTTTTCGCGTAAGGTATATCGTTACAAAACCCATCAGCGCCCCAGCTCCATTCGTGAAACGGGCAGATAACCGAGTCACCTTTGACGCAGCCGTCAGCCAGGTTGGCACCCATGTGGGGGCAGTATGCATCTAGCACGTGAACTTTTTTACTATCTTCTCCACGATATGCCACTAATGAAGTACCAAAATAATTTAGCATCATCGGTTGGTCAGTAAATTCGTAGTCAGCACCAATGCAAAACCAACCTCGGGGATAACGGCTGGGTGAAGTGCTGGCAATAATATACGGCTTAGTTGATTCTGTTTTGGCAGTTGCTTGGCTCATTTTGGGTCCTACTTATCTTTACTACTACTGGCGATAAAAATATTGTGCTGCATGAGGTTTGATCGCTGTCTGTCTTGAACCATCTTAGCGACCTTTTTATTGAGGATAAAGCTTATCTACAATAACCTTTATTCATGTGTTGCTCTGTTTAGTCAATATTGTTTGCTATGTGCCATTTTATGTCAATCTTGTGGGCTTAATCCTGACTCCATATGTATTAATTGATTATGCCGTGGTTCATTTATAATTCTGGCTCGATATTTAGTATGATTTCATAGTCGGTGGTAACTTAATGGTGCGATGGTAACTTGGAGCGTTATGTAACAACCGCAGAGCTTGATGTGATAATCGCGGTGCTTCACATAATAACCGCGGCAGTTAACGTAATAGCCGCGGTGCTTAACGTAATAACCGCGGCGCTTAACTTAATAAATAATGCTTACAACTTAAAATATACTTCAGAGGGTAGTTAATAATGAGCAGCGACGGCAAAGATTTAGGGCACGACGATTTAGGTCACAACAGAGCACTAACTAAAAGTGGTATGGGTATCGTTGAAGGCTTACCGTTAGAAGCTTCAGCGGGTGGTATTGAGGAATTACGTAAAGATATCCAAAGGTTAATGGATATAGAAGCTATTAAGCAGTTAAAGCACGCTTATTTTAGGTGTATCGATACCGCCAATTTTGAAGAGTTAGCGACACTGTTTCACGAAGACATTACAGTCGACTTTCTTGGCGGTACTTATAATTGGAAACTTAAAGGCAAGGAAGAGTACGTTAATAGCCTTAAAGCTTCTTTTCATAACGAATCGGTAGGACAGCATAACGGACACATGCCAGAGATACAGATTCTCAGTGCAACAGAAGCTACCGGTATTTGGTATTTAGAAGATCATATGTGGATTTTCAACCACAGCAATTTCACCAAGGGCACGGCGCTGTATTGGGATAGTTATTCGAAAGTTGATGGCCGCTGGTTGATCACAGCGACTAATTATCAGCGTATCTATGAAATTAATGAGGAAGTTAAAGAGCGACCAAACTTGGGTGCACATTATTTAGCCATTCATGGCGGTGACCCTGTCTAGCCTATCTTACCCCATGTGATTCCTGCGCAATGCTTGTTTCATCCAATCGTGGGCCCTTATATCCAAGCCCCTTAACGGGGCCAGGATCGCTCGGGCAAAGGATAGTTACGCTTGAAACGCCCGTCTTGAGTCGGTGGGCTTGTGAAAAGTGTCTAAGTAAGTAAGACGCCGAGCTTATTGGCGAGCTACAAAACATAAAGAAATAAGTAAAAATACTATTAAATACAATAAGATAGATCTATTTTTAAATTTTAAAAATAGAGGTGCAGTAAACTCTATACCAAGATAGGCAGACATTTTTCTCCAAACCCTTGAAATTAATCAATTTGCCGCCATATTGGGTGGTTGAAGTAGCGATCAGTCTCAAAAGTAGGTTAACTAAATATGAGACTGCCCACGCAATATAGTTTGATAAACGCTGATATGAGGCCGCAATGACAACATCGACAAAAAAACCGTCTGACGACACACAGAACCAACAGGGAAATGATCAGAAAGAGACAATGGGCTTTCAGACTGAAGCAAAGCAATTGCTGCAGTTAATGATTCATTCTTTATACAGTAATAAAGAAATATTTTTACGTGAATTAATATCCAATGCGTCGGATGCGGCTGATAAACTAAGGTTTGAAGCGTTAAAAGAAGATAGTCTTTACGAAGGTGACGGTGAGTTAGCGATTCAAATTGATTTCGATAGCGATGCTAATACAATATCGATATCAGATAACGGCATTGGTATGTCGCGCGATGAAGTCATTGCAAACTTAGGCACAATTGCAAAGTCGGGAACCGCTGAATTTCTAAAAACTATGACTGGCGATGAAAAGAAGGATTCGCAGTTAATCGGTCAGTTTGGTGTAGGCTTTTATTCAGGTTTTATTGTTGCTGATAGTGTAGAGGTTTTTACTCGTCGAGCCGGAGCGGCAGCTGATGAAGCTGTGCATTGGGAATCAACGGGGGGAGCGGACTTTCAAATAGAAACCGTCACTAAAGAAAGTCGCGGTACAACGGTAGTTTTGCACTTGCGTGAAGATGCCACTGATTTTGCCGATGGCTGGCGCTTACGCAGTATTGTTAAAAAGTACTCCGATCACATTGCTATCCCTGTCATGATGGTTAAGCCGCCTGAACCT
>JAJRPK010000338.1 GCA_024280785.1 Gammaproteobacteria bacterium | reverse complement strand
ATACTTGCAGCCCCGCCGTGCCTGCTGATTTACCTAAAAACACCTCTTCCTGAGCGTCCTCGTACATCAACGGCCC
This sequence comes from Gammaproteobacteria bacterium, assembly GCA_024280785.1. Classification (GTDB taxonomy): domain Bacteria; phylum Pseudomonadota; class Gammaproteobacteria; order Pseudomonadales; family UBA7434; genus UBA7434. Next base: position 6,129 of record JAJRPK010000338.1, on the reverse strand, counting down.
CATTCGATCCGATAAGCCCCATTTGGTCACCATGTTACGAGCAATCTCTGTCGCTCGCTGAATATCGTTTGATGCCCCTGTCGTCACACCGTCACTGCCATTAATCATTTCTTCGGCGATGCGGCCACCAAATAAAGAGCATATCTGACCAATTATAAACCGTTTACTATGACTATAACGATCTTCCTCAGGCAGGAACATAGTGACGCCCAAAGCTCGGCCTCGGGGAATAATACTCACCTTATACACAGGGTCGTGCTCCGGTAACAATCGCCCAACGATTGCATGACCCGACTCATGATAAGCCGTGTTTAATTTTTCTTCTTCTGACATAACCATCGATTTGCGCTCAGCGCCCATCATGATTTTATCTTTAGCAAGTTCAAATTGCTCCATCGCCACAGTTCTGCGACCAAACTTGGCGGCGAACAATGCCGCTTCGTTGACCAAATTTGCCAGTTCAGCACCAGAAAATCCTGGCGTACCTCTAGCAATAACTCCAGGGTTTACATCATCGTCAACTGGGGTTTTGCGCATATGAACTTTAAGAATTTGCTCTCGGCCTCTGATATCGGGTAGACCCACGACCACTTGACGATCGAATCGACCTGGGCGCAATAACGCGGGATCTAACACATCCGGGCGGTTAGTCGCCGCGATAACGATAACGCCGTCATTGCCCTCAAAGCCGTCCATTTCAACCAATAATTGATTCAACGTTTGTTCTCGCTCGTCGTGCCCACCACCTAAGCCCGCTCCACGATGCCGACCCACTGCGTCAATCTCATCAATAAAAATAATACAAGGTGACTGTTTTTTTGCTTGCTCAAACATATCCCGTACGCGTGAGGCGCCAACACCGACAAACATTTCGACAAAATCTGAACCCGAGATTGCAAAGAAAGGCACTTTGGCTTCGCCCGCAATAGCTCTTGCCAATAAGGTTTTACCGGTACCCGGCTGCCCCACCAACAATATACCGCGAGGAATTCGGCCACCTAGCTTTTGAAATTTTCCGGGGTCGCGAAGAAAATCAACCAACTCTTTAACTTCTTCTTTTGCCTCGTCACAACCCGCCACGTCGGCAAAGGTCGTTTTAATTTGATCTTCGCCCAGAAGTCGCGCTTTACTTTTACCAAAGGCCATTGGGCCACCGCGGCCGCCCGCACCTCCACCTTGCATCTGGCGCATAAAAAACATAAAAACCGCAATAATGATGAGAATAGGAAAGCCGGCAACCAATAATTGACGCCACAAACTCTGCTGCTCTGGCTCACGACCTATCACTTCAACCTTATGCTCTAACAGGTCATTAATGAGATTAGGGTCTTCCATATAAGGCCGAACCGTTTTAAATTTGCTGCCATCAGTTCGCTCGCCAAAAATGGTATAGCCCTCGGTTTCAACGCGGCGTACCTGGTCCGATTGGACCTCGGAAATAAATTGAGAATAATCCAGGTTTTTGGGTTGTGCGGGTACATTGACGTTTTGAAACACGGTCAATAATACGATGGCGATTACCACCCACAACAATAAATTTTTTACCATATCGTTCAACGGACTTTCCTCTTTATTTCATTTTGTCTTATACGTATCGACTGTATTTCAAAATCCTACTCTGACTATTCTAAGCCTACAACATAAGCTCGGATGCAGCCATGAAAAAGCGATCATTTTAATGAATGGAAACGGTAAATGAAACGCATGGATTATAGCCAAACGTTTCATCTAAAAATTTAACTCCTTGAATATTAAAGACTTATTCTAATAATTTGAACAAACTTTAGTCCTTTACTAACAATAAGTGCTTTAAGTGTTCGCCTTATAGCCTTTAGCAACTAAATAAACCTCTCTGGATCGTGGACGAGAGGCATCGGGTTTGCGGGTGAGGACTTTATCAAAGCACTGCCGTAAATCGGTCATAAAAACATCAAAACCTTCACCTTGGAAAACTTTGAACACAATGGCTCCGCCCGGTTTAAGTGCTTTTAGTGCCATATCCAGCGCCAGTTCAACCAAGTACATCGATTGCGGCTGATCTATGGCCTGCATACCACTCATGTTGGGGGCCATATCCGAGATTACAAGGTCAGCCTTGGCCGCCCCAAGCATTTTCATTAGCTGATTAAACACCTCTTCGTCGGTAAAATCACCGATTAGAAACTCGACTCCGGCCAAGCTGTCCATCGGTAGAATATCCGAGGCAATCACTCGGCCATTGTGACCGACAAGGCCTATAGCGACCTGAGACCAACCACCAGGGGCTGCGCCTAAATCGACGACGGTCATTCCCGGCTTAATGAGCCGATCTTTATCTTGAATATACTGCAGCTTAAACGCTGCGCGAGAACGCAAACCCAGCCGCTTTGCTTCTTTAACGTAGGGGTCATCAAAATGCTCTCGCATCCAGGCACCGCTACTTTTTGATCGATTTTTAGCCATTTAGCGTGCAAACTCTCTTTTGCCAGTCGATTACGTTTTGCTAGTTGATTAGCTGTGCCGCGCTGCATTTGGAGTGAAGAATAACAGAGAGGATTTGAAGATTAATTCTACCTCAGTTCCGTTATGCAAATCTGCTCTTGCCGTGGTTAGGTTTATCGGTAGAATAGCCAGCCGCAACAATTCAACTCAAGATTAGGCATTGATCCATGTCCTTAAGCAATGAAAGAAAGAAATACCTACGGCAACTTGGCCACGGGCTAAAACCGGTTGTTACCGTCGCGTCTAAAGGGTTGTCGGAGTCGGTTTTAACAGAGCTTAACCGCGCATTAGAAGACCACGAATTAATCAAGGTCAAACTTAGTGTGGATAACAAAACGGAACTAACGAAAGATCTGTGTGCACAAAGCAAAGCCGAACTGGTTCAATCGATTGGCAGTATTATTTTAATCCATCGAGAAGCGAAAAACCCGAACCCTAAGTTATCGAACTTAATTAACAAATAAAATTCAAAAAAAAGGAGCGCCAAGCGCTCCCTGCCAGTAAAGACGAGTCGTCCATGACTAGTCACCCATCCGTGGCAAAGCAATTTCATTTATTCAATCAATCATTCATTCATCCTTGAATGCGTTTTCCTGAACGGTGTGTTCGTCCTGAACACGCTGCGATCATACGTTTGAATTGAGTTTTTGCAATTATTTATTAATTGACTATTCAACTACTCTGGCAGCGATATATTTCAGATGTTCAGCGCGCGACCCGCAAGGCCGTTCATAAAGTAAAGATGTGAGTGTCTCAAAATATTATCGAGAAGTATTCGGCAAAAAAAAGCCCCGCTAAAGCGGGGCTTTTTTAAACGGTTGGCTCTAAGGACTAGCGTTTAGTTCCGAACAAGACACCCTGAGTGACACTGTACTCATCAAATGGTCCTGTCAGAGCGGTATCGATCGCAGCTTTATCTTGTACTACTCCCGGATTACCTCTTGCTAATGCTGTAAAGATATCTGAGGAACCCCCTGAAGGGAAAGTAAGGCCACAGAGAGATGCACCGTCAATTGAAGGCGCCGCTACAAAGGGCAAGAGTGTAGCGGGATCAATCAGGGGAGAAGTGACCTGTGCAACGTTGCAGGCAAGAATTGTAATTTGGGGGAAGGGTACAGTAGGAGGAACCGTTTGAACGAAATCGGGGTCGTCGATGTTTACTTCGGTAGACTGGCCCGGCGGACAGTAAGTCACGTCTCGCCCTCCTCCTGACACCAGTCCGCAAGCCAAGATTAAGTCATTGAACGTACCGCCACTACCACCGCCAGCCATCACTTCTGTATCGACCAAACGCAATAGCAAACCGCCCGCTGCGGTGTAAAAGCCTTCTAACTCAATGCCCGAGATACCGAAAACCATCGGTGCCAAACGGCCATTGCTGGCAATAGTAAATGACGACGACACCAGAGACCCCAATGGCGAACTCCCCACGCTCAAGTTGGGAAGGTTGCCGTTTGCATCATCAAAGCTCGCGCTCACGTTAGGCACGGTACCCGCCAATGTGGCGACCAATGTCCCGCCCGACTCGGCAAACGTCAATGTCGCGCCGTTAAAGGTAGAGAACTGAACCGCTGCATTGCCCGAATTAAAGGTCACGCCTGTCAGGTCAAATGCCAAGCCGTTCAAGTCGGCCGCCACAATACCGGTACCCAGCTTCACTGCGTAACCGCGATCGAAAATATTCGTCACCGTGGCCGTCGCATTGGTGTTACCCACCAACACCAGCAACTCGCGGTCTTTAGACGCCGTTCCCGTCACTCCGCCACTGCCCGCACGCGTTAACGTGAGCTCACCCGTAGCCGCCGCTGCCAAGTTAGTAATATCGGCTGGAGCAGGATTCAGTACATACTGCAACTGCCCGTCAGTGAACGCGGTACCCGCTCCCATCTGACTGGCAACAGCCGTAGAAGCCGACTGAGTAATCGCACCAGCCGTACCAACGGTCAACTCACTCACGGCCGAATTGAGCAACACCAGATCGGTCGCCGTCAACGTAGAGTAGCTGTTTGAAAATTCGACCAGACCGTAAGCGCTGTTATCAAAGTCAGCGGTTGCCATCGCGGTAGGTTCAGGAGAAAGCACCGATAAACTCTGTGCTTCTACTCCTGTAACAACCGTACAATTCGCCGCGGCAAGCGTAGCCACGGCTGATGCCGAAGTGTTAGTGACGGCTGTATTCAATTCCGTTTCCAGTGCCCCAGCGCTAGCAAACGCATTGAGGCTCAATGCTGTCGCACAAGCATCACCACTGGCAATCGAATAAACAACTGCTGACTCACGCTCCGCCGTGATAAAGCTTTGCGCAAAGCCGGATAATATCGAACCACCGACACCGTGATCAAGATTGGTATTGACTTCAAAGGTGTTGCCCGCGCCCGGCACTTCGGTCGACACGTCAAACTCGCCAAAATCCAGCGCTAACGTTCCTGCCGCCGTTCCTACTTCACCCACGTAAACCGAAGTAATAACTTCATTAGCTGCGCCGATCACATTAGGTGCCGTTGCCGCTATTAGGGTTGGGGTAGAGGCTACCGTACAAGTGCTGCCTGCCGCACAAGCCCCACCCAAAGCCAATTCGGTGTCAAGTTCTTCAAAGCCGTGGCCAAATGCTAGCGTGCCATCACCCATTTCGTCGACCCCCAAGTCTAAAACATTAGACCCGGTCGCAATCGGGTTAGAGCCCGAAATAACCGAAACGCTGCTTTCTGCCGCCGATGCCAGGCTAAAAGCCGATTGATCTACTGCGGCAACAAAGCCCGTTGACAAGATATCGTAGTGATAGTTGGCCACTGGGTTAAGCGGGGCAGGATCCAAAGCGTCGAGGATTGAATCGTTGTCGTCATCGGTATCACAGACATCACCCGCACCATCAGAATCAGTATCGGTTTGCGGCGCTGGGTTAGCATTGATAGGGCAGTTATCCGGCGCGTTAAGCGTGCCGTCGCTATCAGTACTGATATCATCGTCATCCGGGTCGCAAGCGACACCCAAATTAGTGTTCACACCGGCCGTCGCTTGGTTAGCGTTTGAAGTAAGTATGCAATTATCTGGACCCGTCAAATTGGCCGTACCTGCACCTGGAGAGCTGTCAATTCCATCTCCATCAGGATCGGCAATAACCGTATCATCAAGATCATTGACATCATTCGCGCTAGAACCGCCGGAACCGTCTCCGTTAGCGCCGTCATTATCGGCATCAGGATCACAAAGGTCACCGAAGGCATCACCATCAAGATTAGCTTGGAGCGGATTAGCTACGCCCAAGCAGTTATCTGGGACTAAAACATCATCAACGCCATCATTATCTGCATCAGTAGTTATACTGGCATCAAGATCGTTGTCATCCGTAGGTCCAGGCCCACCCATACCGTCTCCATCAGCACCGTCTCCATCAGCGTCATTATCGCAAAGATTACCAAAGGCATCTCCATCCAGATTCGCTTGATCAGTGTTGGCAACCAGAGGACAGTTGTCCGGACCATTTAAAGTGGCGCTGTTTGACGGGTTAAGACCACCCGCGACATCAATACCATCGCCATCGGGATCCGTCACTACTTGAGCGTTAAGATCGTTAGCATCGGTAACACTGGGGCCGCCTGAACCGTCACCATCAACGCCGTCACCATCGGCATCAAGATCACAAACGTT
>JAJRPK010000337.1 GCA_024280785.1 Gammaproteobacteria bacterium | reverse complement strand
TCCAAACAATTCTTGAGTCAAATCAATTACCCATCAACCCGCAGTTACCAACAGTGCCGATCGAAAATTTGATTGCAAATTTAAGCCTCATGCAAAGTCAACAAGCAGTGCGCTTTCAAGACCTGCCTTTAATCTCTGCACCAACACCTGAGTTGCCTAACACTAATTCCCATGCGCACCAACAAGCAATAGACTGCATTGGTATTTTGTTCGAATATATTCTAAACGATAATACTTTGCCCGACTCAGTAAAATCGCTGATTAGCCATTTGCATACGCCGCTATTAAAACTCGCATTGTTAGATCAAAGTTTTTTGAGCGACCCAACACATGACGCAAGACAATTAGTCAACACTTTAATTAGTGCGGGAAGCAAGTGGGTTACATCAGACTCTAGCGTTAAAAATGGCGTATTCCCAAAAATGCAACAGCTTGTTGGACGTATCATTAATGAGTTTAACCATGACAATGAAAAAGACACCGCTTTGTTTGGTGAAGTCAGCGTGGAATTTAATGACTATTTAGAAAAAATCGAGAATAAAGCACGCATTACCGAACAACGAAACATTCAGGCCGCAAAAGGTAAAGAAACCTTAATAGAAGGCCGTAAAAAAGTAGATACCATCATCAAAGAGAAGATAGATGGCGAACCGCTGCCTAAACCTATCGTCAAATTAATTGCAGATCCGTGGGCTGCTTTTCTTGCTTATACTTTATTACGGCATGGTGAAGAAAGTAAAGCCATGGTTGACGCAACAAGCATTATCGACAATATTCTTTGGTATATTGAGCCAAAACTGGTTGAGCAAGAAGTTAAACTTGCCGAATCCATATTCCCGAGTTTATGCAACGCACTAGAGCACGGCCTAAGCAGTGTAGGACTTGATCCAAACGAAATCAATCAGCACATAAAGACTTTGCAAATGTGTCAAACGATGTCATCGGAAAATGCGCAAGACCCTAAAGAAGCTCGCGTCAATGTAGCAAATAAATCTCATACCAAAAAAGATGAGAAGAAAGAGAACCCTGATAATTTTCTTTCAGCCAGTCCGATCAGTGATTTCGATACCAAAGAATTTACGGCACCGGATCCAGACGATGTCATCAAACAGAAAGACTCAGTCGCGTACAAATCTGGCGCCGAAGGCTGCGACGATCAATCGGTAACGATCGAACAAGACAGTTCAATCAATGTTCCGACGAATGGAAGCGCAACAGTAGCTAAAGGACCACCCAACGCTATTCGACGCCCACCCAACGTCACATCTCACCATCTAACCGCTAAAGAAGATTTTAAACTGGCTAGTAAACAAGGTGCTTTTTCTTCGGCTGCTGACGATTCTAGCTCTGCTCTTCAAAGTAGCAAAGGCTCCTCAGATCTAGTGATGCTTAGTGACATGGAGAACCCTGCTGAAGAGAACAGTAGCCAACCGGAGAGGGCTAGTGAGCAGCAAATCAAAAAAGTGCTGTCCATGAACTTTGGCACATGGCTCGAGTGGAACAAGCCCAACGAGCCCGCTCGTCGCTTAAAACTTGCATGGTATAACCAAGTCACGCAGAACTGCATGTTATCCAATCAAATGGGGCAGCAAATAGCTGTTCTCCCAGCGAATGACATAGCGCTTGGAATGGCCGAAGGTTGGATCAAAGCTGCCGATACAGCAGCAGAAAAATCCTTTTTTGAACGAATGCTTGAGACCGTTGCCGACCAGCTTCGGATCAAGACTAAAACGGCCTAACAACTCGTGAATAACGAACCCTTTTCCCAGGGCCGAAAAACTAGAGCCGAAAGACCAGGACTGAATAATCATGACCGATAGCTCACAGCAACACCAAGCAGCACAAAAAAATCGACAACACGAGCGACACGAACTTCATAAACCCATTCCCGTCATCAATGTACTCGATGGCCAAAGCATGGGCGCACTCGTTAATATCACCGTAGAGGGGCTAATGCTACTCAGTAATCAGCCCATCGAATGCGACCGAATTTACCAAATTTCATTGTCTCTACCACAAGAAATCATTGGCCATGACTTTATCGAGCTAGGCGTCGATTGCCTTTGGGCTAGAGGAGAAGAACAATACCATCGCTATTGGGCTGGGTTTCAAATCATCGATGCGTCCCATACAGCAATCAAGTTGATCGAAAACCTCATTAGAGAAAACAATAGTCTCAGCGAAGAGTCTTAATCATAGAGTTTATCATCCCACAATTACCGGGCTATTCTAGAGGCCCAATCACAGGCGCAACCAAGCGCAACAAGTACTTCGCAAGCACTTGCCAAGATGACAATCAATAAAAACTCCGGCAATTTAAATAAATACTCCAACATCTGAGCCATTGGGTCTCAACAAGTGCAAAAACTGCCTGTATAATCGACTTCCTTTTTAAAATACTGGCCACTAAGTACTGCTCTCTGGAGAAAATCTTTGCATATCGATCAGGCATCAATTGCCGAACTACAAGCCGCTCTCGCCAAATATCAGCAGCAACACCAACAACTCGTTGCTAGAAAATTAAACCTCGACCTCACTCGAGGCAAACCATCCACTGAGCAGCTCAATCTATCCGATAAAATGCAATCCATTTTAGTTGGAGAGCATACAGATCCTAACGGAGTAGACTTAAGAAACTATGGTGGCATAGACGGCATTGCCTCGGCTAAAAATCTGTTTGGAGAAATATTAGGACTAGCAGAGGAAGATAGAAGTACGCGGGTGTTAGTCGGCGGCAATAGCAGTCTTAGTTTAATGCACTACACCTTGTGGTTTGCCTATTACTTAGGTCTAAAGCCAGGCGACACTTCTTGGGCGCAGCAGGAGAAAAATAACAACTCCATCACCAGGTTTATCTGCCCTTGCCCTGGGTACGACCGCCATTTTAGCCTTTGCTCGCAGCTAGGAATCGAAATGATTCCCGTCTCGTTAACGGGGCACGGCCCCGACATGGATGAAGTCGAGTCGCTAATCAAAGCTGACCCTTCTATTAAGGGCATCTGGTGTGTCCCTCGTTTTTCTAACCCAACGGGTGAGGTCTACAGCGACGAAACTGTAACTAGAATAGCAAAGCTAGGCAAAATGGCAGGAGACAATTTTTTTGTCTTGTGGGACAACGCCTACGCTGTGCACACGCTGAACAATGATGCGCAATCGCTTGCAAGCATTGACAAAATAGCAAAGTCGTTAGGCACACTCGATTCGATTATTCAATTTGGCTCCACTTCAAAAATAACCTTTGCCAGCGCAGGCATAGGCTATATGGCCTCTAGCGAAGCCAACATAAAAGGCTTTATTCAGCATTTCGGCAAGGCCTCAATAGGTCCCGACAAAAGCAACCAGATGCGCCATGTAAAATTACTAAAAGACCTTGCCAACGTGCAACAACATATGGCAAAACATGCAAAAATTATTACACCAAAATTTGCCGCTGTTAAAAAATCTTTAGAAGAAAATATTGGCGGTACCGGCATGGGAGATTGGAACAACCCAAATGGCGGCTATTTTGTCTCATTTAATACCAGGCCCGGGCTCGCTAAAAAAGTCATCTCGCTGGCCGCAGAAGCAGGAGTTAAACTCACTCCTGCAGGAGCGACTTACCCTGAAGGCAATGACCCTCAAGACACCAATATACGCATTGCTCCCACCTATCCGGAACTCGATGATGTCGAGGCCGCTATGGCGGTATTAGTGAATTGTGTTTTGCTGGCCAGCATAGAACAAAAACTGGTATCTCAAACCAACAATCAGGTAAGCGTAGATTTAACTAACTGCACTTAGATCAAACCTATTAGAAGCATTGGATTGGAATAGGCTTAGCCACTAGGTAAATAATTAGGCAATTAGCTCCCCACGAAGTGAATTCGGTAGAGCCCCGGTAATTTTCACATCGGAGGCAAATTCAGGGGTACTCGCTTTTAATTCGAAAAAATCTAAGCCGTTGTTTTTTATGGAGTTAAAAGCCAGCGCCCTAGGACTTGCAGACCCCGAATAGCTGTCCATATGGTGACAGGTTTTTTTACACTTTAGAATGATATAGTGAAAGATAAAAAATAAAGTACTTTGAATACAGTATGTTACTGGCTTGGCATACATATTGCTCGTACTTGGTAAGTGCAGCTTTTTAAATATATGGAGAAGAAAATAAAAAAATTGTTTGTCTATGCTTTTACTTTATTGAGGACATGAAATGAAAAAATTATTATTAATTATGGTTTCTGCACTAGCTTTTTCAGGTACAGCCTATGCTGGACTAATTGAGTTTGTTCCACCCAATGACACAACTGGGCAGGTATTTACAACAAACTCTAATGATGCCTGGAGTCGCGGGCGTGGCGTTGTGTTCCGGATGCTGGGTGATGTAACCATTGATTCGGTTGGAATATTTCAAGATTTAACAAATCTGAATTTAAGCTTTGAATTGGCCCAAGTAAACTACGCATCAGGCGATGTAACATTTGGCCAAACAGTTCTAGCAAGTGGAAGCAGCTTAACCTCAGGTTCAGGTCCAGATTGGATTGATTTTGGAATTTCTGACTTATTGTTGGGGGCTGGAAATATCTACCACCCAGAGTTTACGTATGAAGGAATCTCAAATGAAAGATTTTCTTATAATAATGATAACGTAGCATTTAC
>JAJRPK010000336.1 GCA_024280785.1 Gammaproteobacteria bacterium | reverse complement strand
TTTTCAATAACCACTTTAATCGGATCAAGTATCGCCATGGTACGCGGGGCAGTTTTGTTTAGATCATCCCGGATTGCGGCTTCTAAAATATCCATGCCGGTCATGCTGTCTACTTTTGAGATGCCAATACGCTCTGCAAAATCGCGCAGTGATGCGGCCGTGTATCCCCGACGACGTAAACCTGAAATGGTGGGCATACGCGGATCATCCCAGCCAGAGACCAGATTATCATCCACTAACTGGTGCAGTTTTCGTTTAGACATCACCGTGTATTCTAGGTTTAAACGTGAAAATTCATACTGATGCGGGCGATCGGGTTTATTGAAGTCGTTAAGATGCTCCAGCATCCAGTCGTACAAACGGCGATTGTCTTGAAACTCTAGCGTACACAGTGAGTGCGTAATGCCTTCAATTGCATCTGAAATACAGTGTGCAAAATCGTACATGGGGTAGATACACCAAGCATCTCCTGTTTGGTGATGGTGCTCAAACCGCACACGATACAAGGTAGGATCACGCATACACATAAAAGAGGAGGCCATATCAATTTTGGCACGCAGAACACACTCGCCCTCTTTCATCTCGCCGTTTTTCATTTTAGCAAATAGGGCTAAATTTTCGGCAGGCGTGGTATCACGATACGGGCTGTTTTTACCCTGTTCTTTTAGTGTGCCACGATACTCGCGAGTCTCTTCGGCATTTAGAAAACAGACATACGCCAAGCCTTTTTCGATTAACTCACTGGCGTAGGCATAAAACTGATCAAAGTAATTAGACGAGTAACGGACATCGCCTGCCCACTCAAAGCCAAGCCACGTCACATCTTTTTTTATAGACTCTACATATTCAACGCTCTCTTTGCTTGGATTTGTGTCATCAAACCGCAGATTGCACTGACCGTTATAATCGGCTGCCGTACCAAAGTTTAGGCAGATAGATTTAGCATGACCAATATGTAAATAGCCATTCGGTTCTGGCGGAAAACGGGTCTGTACCGCCTCATGCTTATGGCTTTCTAAATCCGCATTTATGATATTGCGAATAAAATTAGTGGGGCGGTCGCTTACTGCATTGTCGTCGTGCTTAGTCATGATCTACTCTTGTCTATTTTGGCTGTTATGGCTGCTTTGGACTATTACGGCTAGTTTCTCAATTTTTGGCTGTTTTGAGAGTATTTTAACCCCCTCAAGTTACGCCACATTAAAACTACCAGGCCTGGTCACTTTAAAATACGCCAATTATAGCATTCACGCCCCCATATTAGGCTTAATTTACTGTCATTATTCTGCCAATTCTATCGATAATACCTATGCCTTTACCTCCAAGATACCGTAAAATGCAAACACTAAATTAAATGAGTTACACAGAATGGATTACTTTCCGCAACGCATCGTCTGCCTAACCGATGAAACCACCGAGATGCTCTATATTTTAGGCGAACAAGACCGAATCGTCGGCGTATCGGGCTTTAGCACCCGTCCGCCGCAAGTACGTCAAGAGAAGCCCAAAGTATCCGCTTTTACTTCTGCTAAAATTGACAAAATACTGGCCCTAAACCCAGATCTAGTACTGGGATTTTCTGACCTTCAGGCCGATATCGCCGCGCAATTAGCTAAAGCAGGGGTGCAAGTACATCTATTTAATCAACGCTCAGTACCTGAAATATTCAGCATGATTGCGGTGCTTGGTGCGCTAGTAGGGGCAAGCGATAAAGCCCTGCAATGGATAAAACAACAGCAAGCCAAACTGGATAAAATAGCCCTGCACGCGCAATCATTTGAAACGCGACCAACGGTCTATTTTGAAGAGTGGAACGACCCCATTATTACGGGCATACAGTGGGTTTCTGAACTGATTAGCATTGCGGGAGGACAGGAGTGTTTTCCCGAATATGCCACGCAGAGTTTGGCCAAAAACCGCATTGTGGCCGACCCGCTAGAAGTGGTAAAACGCAATCCCGATATTATCATCGGTTCTTGGTGTGGCAAAAAGTTTCACCCCCATAAAGTGGGGGAACGACCGGGATGGGAAAGCGTTAATGCCGTAGTGAATCAACAAGTATTTGAGATAAAATCGGCTCATATTTTACAACCCGGCCCTGCGGCATTAACCGATGGACTAGACCAAGTGGTCGAAATTATTCAACAATGGCAACAATCCCAACAAGATACAGACAGGCTATAAACTGACCAACGCTTATTCATCAAAACGACTCCCATAAACGCCATGCTTTGCATAAATTAACTCACGGTGTGAAACACGGTGTAAAACGATATAAACAACCAGAAACACGTGCCACACTGCCAAAACAAACCCATACACAATATGACCCATTCTAATTAACATGAATAACACGAATAACAACCTCACCCACAAAACCTGCCCAATTTGCCAAACGCCCTTAACGTGCGGCATTGCGCAGGGAGAAACCACCTGCTGGTGTGACCAGCTACCCTATATTATGCCTGCCAGCTTTGAGCTGGACTGTCGTTGCAAACCCTGCCTTACCCTGGCCATACAGACTCGCATAGAGGAAACACTTCAGCAACATAGCCATGCAGAGCTGATCGAGATTGCCCGCCCCTTTTTCAAACCCGACCACCTTATTGAGGGCATT
>JAJRPK010000335.1 GCA_024280785.1 Gammaproteobacteria bacterium | reverse complement strand
GTAGTGTTACGAATTATCATCAGGACGGTAGAAACAGTGCAGTGTTGACGACGAATGCAGTAACGGGTGCCGTGGTGGCGAGTCAACAGTTTGATGCGTTTGGTAACAGTACTCAGAGTAGTGGAACGATAGCGCAGTATGGTTATACTGGCAGGGAGCCAAGTGCGGATGGATTGATGTATTATCGGGCGCGGTATTATGATGCGAGTCATGGTCGGTTTGCTAGTCGTGATCCGAAAGGGTTTATCGATGGAATCAACCGGTATGCGTACACAAGGAACGATCCAGTGAACCGAATCGACCCGCGCGGTACCGTATCCATTGGTACGAATAACTTCAGTTCACTGAATAATAATTACTTTAGTGGCGGTGGTTTATCCAGTATATCGGGCCAAAATCTCTTTAATACGAACAATAATTTTGACCTAGGTGGCGTTACACAAACAACAAGCTCGTTAGGCGGTGATACTAGTTTTATTAGCACGTTGTCTGCTGCCCGACCACAGAATAATTCTGTTGCATCTAATTCAGGTACATCGTTCTCGTTTTCTGCTGAAGCCTATTTAGGTTTTGGTGGCGGAATTTCGATTTCTTATGAAAATGGTACTTTAGAGGTTCTAGGTAGGCTTGGTGTAGGGATTGGTGGTGGAGTGTCATATGATCCGAGCGGTGGTATATCACCTCACTCTAGCTCGGCTGGATCCGGCTACATAGCTAGAACTAGATTTAATGCGCAATTAGGAGTTGGGGCTGGCCCTGTGACGCTTGGAGGGCAAGTTACTGCTACTTCAGGTAATGCTGTTACTACTCCGGTTGGCGGTGGTTTTCTTGGAGATGGTCGCGGTGGAGGTGCAGCAGAGGTAAATCAGGTGGTGGAACCAGCGAAAGGTTTTGGTTTTAGATTTGGTGCATCAGTATCGGGTGAAATCGGTAGCTTTACTAATTTCCGATAAGATTTTTATATTGTATAAAAGCCAAAAATTGGGTGCATGGTTATAAAAATGTATAAACTTACTAAGTGGTTTTATATTGTAGCGGTATCGTTAGCTTTAGCTGCTGTTGTAAATCTCGTGATTTTTTTTACTGCGAATATTATTATTGCTCCAGAGAAGTCTAATGAGTGGATCGATTTTTATTTTGGAAAAAATGATGGTCTGCTTTTTGTTATTGTTACTCTAGTTATTGCTGCTATTGCTAGTCGTTGGACAAAAAATTTAAACATCGTAAAAAAATGAGAGAAATAGAATTTAATGCCTGAATACACTGCTGTCCCGTTAACTTTCATATGAGTTTCATTTGATTGACGTCAGGGAATCCGTCATCAGGCGGATCTCCCCTTAACAGCGCCATTAGGTCACGTTTATCAAACAAATTAAGCTGCAGTAATCGCAATAACTGCTGCATACTTTTTGTGAGCCCAGACTGAAACTTCAAAAATGCAATGAGCAAGTATACGCACATCGCTATCCATATTTGAGTCATCACGGCATTCTTGCTGGTGCCAACAAACGATTTGATTTTCAGGTTTTGTTTTATCCACTTAAAGAATAATTCCACTTGCCACCTGGCTTTGTAAACATCGGCAATCGTCTTGGCTGCCAGTTTAAAATTGTTCGTTAAAAACACATAGTGCTTACCCGTCTCCGTGTCTTTGTAGCCAATCCGCCTTAATTGAGCAGAGCATTTTTTGGAGACTTGGGGGCCAGTGAATTCTATCGTTTGATCACACGTCAAACCTTTGCCCTTCAGCACCGATCGACGCTCGATAATGCGGTATTTTGCATTGCTCTTAAGCCGGGTAACGAAGAAAATACCCTTATCTGTCAACTGCTTATACCAAGCGTAATCATTGTAGGCTTTATCAATCGCAACAATACTTCCCTTAGGAAAACTGAGCGTGCGACCCACGGTTACATCGTGCTTATTCCCTTCCGTGACGACCATAAACTCCGGCAAATAACCCGCATGATTCAAACCGACGTGCAGTTTAATCGCTCCTTTGGTGGTGCGAAAATCAGCCCAGGGAAACGCCGACAAACACACGTCGATAGTCGAGGCATCCAACGAATACAGCGGGCTTTTAAAACTGAAATTATGCTCAGGTGCCACGCCTTGGCAGCGAGTTAACAGTTTTCCAAATAGCGCTTCGTACAAAGCATAAGGCTTATCTTCATTGATGCGCGATAGGTTAGAACGCGACAGCTTCGCGCTGCCCAGATGGTACAGCCGATGCATTTGCGCCGACATATTATCCACGATGTCGCGCAAGCTATTGCGTCCAGACAGCTGAGCCATGGTCAGTGACACAAACTGCGACCAGCGGGAAGCTTTACGAAAAGCACGGCCTGAATGATGGTGTTTGGCAAGGGTCTCAAATTCATGTCTCGGAACAAGTTTTAGTATTTGTGACAAGATCGTATTACAATGCGCCATGGTCTGATTCCCTCTATTGATATAGTGTTTTCTTGACAATCTCATTGTATTAATTAGAACGGAATCAGACCTCTTTATTTCTCCTTAACGGGACAGCAGTGGCCTGAATAGTCAATCAGCCATTTACACATAATTCCACATTATGTTAACCGTTAGGCTTGATGGCTGCTGTAATGGGCGAGGGCACTCACTTTTTACATTTTTAAAAACAACAGCTTACGCTTTTAGTTTTACTGTTTTAAAAAGTCCTCGGTGGCAATCCCGGCCTGCTTGATGATGGCGCGTAATGTACCTTCGGGCACATCGCCGGAGTGGTTGGGAATGGTGGTGTAGTTTTGATGATAACCGGCTCAAACAATTGTTGGTAAAAGGGCCGACCAGTACCACCTTGTTGCAGCAAGATTTTACTTACGACACCTTAGGTCGTCGTGATGGTTTGACGGAAAATCTTAGTGGCACAAATACGACCAGTAG
>JAJRPK010000334.1 GCA_024280785.1 Gammaproteobacteria bacterium | reverse complement strand
TGCCCATATCGGGGGCCACATCGCCTATTTGTTTCCATATCGCCGATCCGCTCTCGTGCCTCTTAATCGTCTCGTTTAAATCTTTGTGTAATAATTTTTGCACCACCTCTGCGTCGTGTCCATCAACCAAAAGTTGAATCCCTGATTGCAAAAAATCGTTGCTAACTTCCTTGCCCTCTAACGCCAGCAAACCATTTTTTCTTGCGTCGTCGGCTAACTCAACAACCTCTTCAATTAAATCAGAAGGCTCGACCAATTTAAATATAAACGCTTTACCGGCTACTTTAAAGCTGCCCAAAAATTGACTCAGGGTAAATTTCATCAGCACAACAAAGATGGTGCCAACAATGACGATCAGTACCGACGGGATATCGATAAATATGCCGATCCCGCCACTCATCGTCATCGCTCCGCCGACGATAGTAAAAGCACCAATCAGGCCAATTAATGTCGCTAAATCCACCAATAACTCCTCTACGACTCAGATTGCTAGAACTAATCACTAGCGATCACAAAAAACATACCATACTTGAATATGGCAAAAGGGTCTGTACAAAAAAAACTCAGCCAGAATATCACTGCTAGCCCATCACCACCGGCAAATTCCACTCACTTTTTTTGGTAAAAACTTTCGCTCTTTAACTCATCAAAATCGGCATTAAAATACCATAACTTACTTAGTCTCTGATCGGCAGTAATCACACAAACTGAAGTATTTTGTTGCTATCTAGCCAACTTAAACTATTAGAATTTGATGGGGATAAAATATTGAACTCATGATTAACAAGAAATCATCGCCAAATTTCGTTAAAATATTAAAAACCAGTTCCGGCTATATATTTGTAAGTAGCTAGTTAGATATACGTACCATTTATTTATGCATGTCATGTATAGACAGCCTGGAGCTGAATAGATGCGATACTGAACTGATTATAATGCACCGCAAAGCAAGGCCGAAAAGAACTTAAAAAGTACGGCCGTCTTGTCATCAACAATTTTAATGAGTAAGAATTTATGGCCAAGTCCAAAAAAAAACCGGATTTTGAGCAGTCTCTCGAAAAACTCGAAGAGCTGGTTGAAACACTAGAAGCTGGCGATCTCACTTTGGAACAATCACTAAAAAGTTTTGAAGAGGGTATAGCGCTATCACGAGTTTGCCAAAGCGCTTTGGCCGACGCCGAGCAGACAATAAAAGTCCTTACCGAAAAAAACGGCCAGCAAAGTTTTGACACAATCGGCACCGATGAGCTAGATGACTAGGTATGTCCTAAATAAATGACCAAGCAACTTGATGCCTTTCTCGACGTCCATCGTATCAGGCTAGAACAATTTCTTGCCTCAAGGCTTAGCACTTATCACCGAGGCATTAGCGAAAACAGCAAAGCACAGCCTCTGCTTAAAGCCTTAAGTTACTCCACGCTAGCAGGGGGTAAGCGCGTTCGTGCTATGTTGGTCTATATGACAGCAACGGCCTGCAATACCCGTTTAACGTCCGGCGCTCACTATCAATCCATCACTGACGCGGCGGCAGCGGCCGTTGAATTGATTCACAGCTATTCTCTAATCCACGACGATTTACCGGCGATGGATGACGATGATTTACGCCGTGGAAAACCGAGTTGCCATATTCGATTTGGTGAAGCGACGGCCATTTTAGCGGGTGATGCACTGCAGGCACTCGCGTTTGAATTGCTTAGCCAAGACGGTGATTGCCCCGACAAACTGCGTATAGCTTTGATCGGTGAACTCGCAAAGGCCTCGGGTGCCCGCGGCATGGTAGCCGGACAAGCCATTGATCTTGAGGCGGTTAACCAATTAATAAGCTATCGCGAGCTAGTCGCCATGCACTCGTTAAAAACTGGCGCCCTGATAGACGCGGCAGTGCATATGGGAAGCCTATGTGGATCAGCAAGCCTGCATCAGACCCAAGCACTGCGACAGTATGCTCGCTGCATAGGCTTGGCCTTTCAGATCCAGGATGACATCCTTGATATTGAAGGCGACGCTGAACAACTGGGCAAACCATTAGGCGCTGACATCGCCGCCAATAAACCGACCTATCCGGCGCTGCTGGGAATGGAAGGTGCAAAAGACAAGGCCGTCGAGCTCTGTAACGAAGCTATCTCCGCACTCGGTAACTTTGGCCCCAGTGCCAACCTAATGAGAGAGTTCGCCACTTTCATTGTCAATAGGCGAAGTTAAGTACAAATACCCCCTTTAATCCCGTCAAGATAATTCCGTTTAAATTGCCTGCTTATTAAATTAACAGGTCTACCAACGGCGTTTTCTGAACCGGAATTGAACCCACTTATAATACTTACCTGATTGATCTTAGTGAAGAAATTGCACCAACTTTGCCGGATTTAACAATGACGGTAGGCAATTGGCGAGTAAAACAACAGTTTCTAAGGTAGAATCGGCGCCCATAAGACATCGTAGCAACATGAATAGCAACGTGAATAGCAACGTGTCACCCATCGAAAATCTAATCGACAACTTAATCGACAAAGCGAACAAATGAAACAACCTCGGCTGTTTGACGGTATTCCGGAGCAACGACCAGTGACGCCACTGCTCGACTCTGCACCGCTACCCGAAAACCTACGCAAATTATCTGAAGAGCAGCTGCCTCAACTGGCTGATGAGCTCAGAGAATTTTTGCTTTATTCTGTCGGCCAATCGGGTGGGCATTTTGGAGCAGGGCTAGGTGTCGTCGAACTCACCATTGCTTTGCACTATTTACTCGACACTCCCCGCGATAATTTAGTTTGGGATGTTGGTCATCAAACTTACCCGCATAAAATTCTCACTGGTCGACGCGAACGAATGCATACCATGCGGCAAGCTAATGGATTGTCAGGGTTTCCGAAAATAACCGAGAGTGAGTACGACAGTTTTGGTGTAGGACATTCAAGTACTAGTATAAGCGCAGCATTGGGTTTGGCTCTCGCCCACCAAGGCGAGCAACTCCCGCGGCAAACTGTTGCCGTTATTGGCGATGGGGCAATGACGGGCGGAATGGCATTTGAGGCCCTGAATCATGCCGCCGACACCGGTGCCAATTTGTTAGGCATTCTTAACGA
>JAJRPK010000333.1 GCA_024280785.1 Gammaproteobacteria bacterium | reverse complement strand
GGGCCAAAGATGACTGGATCAATATTAATTGGAAACTTTCAATTAATAACAGTGCCAAACAGGGGCAATGGATTGCAGTGCGCGGACTTAGCATTGGGTCCCTTACGCTAAGCGATTCCACCAGCCAAAAAATTGCTGACTTTATTTTGCATACAGCATTACAACAACCTCAATCAAAACAGCTTGTCGAAGCGTGGAAAAACATACAGGGGCTTCGCTTAGCCAACAGCCACCTTATTGTTGACTACACATTCCCTGCCAATGGCAACTCAGTAATTAGTAGTTATCAGGCTTTAGTCTTATCGCAAGACGAACAACAGCGGATTGTTAGCTATAGCCGAAAAATTCAAAAATTACCCGCTAACGGCCCATTAGTGCATTTACTAGGCTCTCTATTTCAATATGCCAGTGAACGGAGCACTCAATCTGGAGACCCCGTTGCCGAAAATCGCGCGGCGCTACTGGCGCTGGCAAAGAATTTTGGCGGTGATCAGCTGACGAGCATGCTCAATAGCACCCAAGGCAACAAGCAGGGCTTAGTGAGCAAACCGTATACAGTATATGGCCGCCGGGACTTAGCCCAACATATGATACTTTCGGCGGGCTTAACTCTGATTGCAGACGAAGGGCTCGCAGACTTAATTGGTCTGGATAAAGAGATTTCTGACTTAAATGTCGGTAAAACTATTAGCGCTTGGGACTTATTGGCAGACAAAGCAGGTATTCGGCTAGCCCAAAATGCAACCAAATCAGCAAAATCCGCACGCTTGCTACAAACGTCTCTGTCTCAAGCACAGCGCGACTCCCACATATTGCCAGATCTGGGCGCAGGCTTTAGTTATTCAGAAGACCGCTTTAATGCCGATGACATTGGCGAGCTGACTGTGCTAGTCGAGTTGTACCTCGATCAACTCGAAATTTTAAGAAAATAATTATAAGTCATTGTTTTTAAACGAAATAAAATCCACCCTTTAGCTGGCAGATACACCTAAGCGATCTATACTCTTTAAATAGGGCCAAATAATCACAATTTTCGCTTAACTCCCTTGCACTAGATGCTTACCTTGTGTTCGACACTTACATAGCACCCGTAGTTACTAAAGGAATTAACATGCTGCCCCACCCCGAGGTCAAAATACTCGTTGTTAACCCTGTTCACACTCTTAGAGCAGAAATCTGTAGTCAATTAAAAAACTCTGGGTTTCAAAATATTAAAGAAGCCAGTGACGGCCTGCAAGCTATCGACTTATTGAGGCAGAAACACTTCGATTTGGTTGTCACTGACATAGACATTCATAACCTCGATGCTTGGAGGCTAACGCGCCTCATTCGCTCAGACATGCTAGCCGCGTCGTCTCATACAAAAATCGTGGTGGTCTCTTCGACCTACAGCCAACGCATTGCAGAAGCGACGTCCAAAGAGTTTGAAATTAATCGCTTCATTCCACTATCAGAACTCCACCAACTTGGCGAGTTGGTAAAGGAACTGATGGAAGACGATTCATCCAAGCTTCCAAAATCTAGTATCTTAGTCATCGAAGACTACGAAGATACCGCGCAGTTAATAGACAGAGTTCTCAACAAGCGCTTTAACCTCACTCATGCTGCTGATGGCGAATCAGGACTAGAAGCCTGGTTAGCCGGTCGACATGATATTGTCTTACTTGATTTGATGTTGCCTAAAATGTCCGGTGAAGCCGTGTTACATGAAATCCTTCACCACAATCCGAATCAATCGGTAGTGATGATGACGGCTCATGGTGATGCAAAAAAAGCGGCCGAACTTATTGTTGCAGGTGCAGTAGATTTTATTTCCAAACCATTTCGCGCCGAACAGCTCAGGCACGTATGTAGTATTGCTGCTCATCGTGAAGATTTCATTGTCAGTAACCAACAGTTTGAAGAGAAACAATCCGAACTAAGCGCCGAAAAAAAACGCGCTCAAATTACTCTGGAGTCCATAGCAGACGGTGTTATTACAACTAACAATTTAGGTGAAATTGATTATTTAAATTCCGTTGCCCAGAAAGTATTGCAGTACTCGCTCGAAGAGATCAAAGGCACGCAAATTAGTGATGTTTTTCAAACTTACCACGAAGTATCACGCATACCTTCGGCCAACTTGGTGAAACGTGCCATCGCTGAAAATAAAGTTCTCTACTCAAGCGCCAGAAATGTTTTAAAAAACCGGCACAATGAAGAACGCATCATTGAACAGCAAGCCGCGCCTATTAGAGATTCATCGGGTCAGGTCACCGGTGCCGTATTAACTTTTCGAGACCGAACTGAAGTAAAACGCATAGAAAAACAATTATCATTTCACGCAAGTCACGACCCCCTTACAGGTCTACATAATCGCGAGGTATTTGACCAAGAAGTTCGACTAGCAATTCACGAAATGGCAGAAAGTGACTCACAACATGCTTTGTGTCACTTATCTTTATCTCAGTTCAATATTGTCAACGAGACTTGTGGTCATAATGCAGGCGACAAACTACTACAAAAAGTCGCTAGCGTACTAAAACAGAAAGTCCGCGCTCCTAGCGACGCTGTCGCAAGAATTGGCGGTGATGAATTCGGTATTTTATTGCGTCATTGCTCTATAGATATTGCTAATCGTATCTGCGAAGTTATCGCCAGTGAATTCTCTAACATGACCTTCGAGTTCGATAACAAAGTATTCGATATCAACGTTGGCATTGGCATCGTCGCTATTAATAGCGATACAACAGACTTAGCTGAGTTAATTTCGTCTGCAAGTGCAGCCTGTAATAAAGCCAAGGAACGCGGGAAAAATCGTGTAGCCAGCTACAGTGCGAAAGATGAGGAACTGTTTGAGAAACGAACTGAAGTGTTGTTGGCGACAGAGCTCATGGACGCAATCGATACGGATCGAGCCTGCCTGTTCCAACAACGCATCCTAAACAGCGACCCAACAAAAAAAGACAGCTTTGAAGTGTTACTACGATTGACCGACGTTGATGGTAATTTTCTCAGTCCAGCTCCCTATTTAAATGCAGCAGAACGTTATAATTTAACGCCAAAACTGGATCGCTGGGTAGTGCAAAAAACCCTGCAGTGGCTAAGTGAACACCCCGCAGTCCTTGCTGAAATTAATTACATGTCAATCAATTTATCTGGACTATCAATTTGTGAAGATAATTTCACTGACTTTATTACCAATTGCTTTAAAAATTCAGGGGTTAGCCCCAATAAAATTTGCTTTGAAATTACTGAAACAGCTGCTGTATCAAATTTTATGCGCGCGGGTGAATTCATTGCTTCAATCAAGGATTTAGGCTGCCAGTTTGCGCTAGATGATTTTGGTAGCGGCATGTCTTCCTTCGCCTATCTGAAAAAATTGCCTGTGGACATCCTTAAAATCGATGGACTCTTTGTAAAAGGGATTCTCGATGACCCCATTGACATGGCGATGGTTAAATCTATTAATGAGGTCGGCCATGTTATGGGCCTTAAGACTATCGCTGAGTATGTAGAAAATCGGGCGATTCTCGAAGTGCTCACTGTGTTAGAAGTTGACTCATTTCAAGGATATGAAATAGCTAAGCCCGCGCCTATCAAAGAGCTAATTAACGAACTCACACAAGAAAATAATATCGATGAGACATCCAAGAAGACGGGATCTTAAGATACAGAACCCTTAGCGAATCAATTACGGCAACGGTCTTTTGTTTTTACCTTTGTAAATAATATCATCGCAACGCAACGGTAAAAAACTACCTTGTGGGCGATCAATAGCATCAACATAGCACCCAGAGACACCTGAATACGCCATCACTGCCATTATGTTAAATAGTCCTTTGCCAGTAAAGCCCTGATCCAACATAAAAGAAGCAACGCAGCCGCACATATTCATCCATTCATCGTAGTTCTTAGCTAAATAATTTTCTATCTCTAACGCTAATTTTTCTCTCGGGCCAATTGAAAAACCCAATTCCCGGGCAACTCGCCAAAGCTCACTAACACGCTCATCACCTTTCGCGATAGGCCTCGTATAGCCCATGATTATCGCCTTGCCCCTTTTGCTTGCTACTTCCCGCTCTACAATATCTTCTACGCTCATACCTGACTGATAACTCAAGTGAGCCTTTTCCATAAACTCACAGCCCTTGATGATCGTCTTACCGCTATATGCTTCTGAGCATGCCGCTTGGGCGCCAGCGGTTGCCGCAGAAGTGGGAGAACAATGAGCCTCTCCAGCCAAAGCACCAATCTGATTACACCATATTCTTGCATCGGGCCAACTTTGACAAATGAATACAGCTTCCATCCATGCAGCAACGTCTTTATCTACCGACTTTCCTGTGGTATTACGCATGTGGATTTGCATATAGGAGTATTGGCCCATCGCACCATCTAATAAATTTAGCCCGTAGGTATAGGCACCCACCCCTAGCTTCCACCCACCAGCATGGCTGTATATTTTTTGTCTCCTATCATCCCAGAATCTAGTATCTTGAATCATTTCAAATCTTCAATAAAGTAATCGTCGTCATCCAAAAAGGGAACCGACGTAAGTGGTTGACCTATAAACTCAAAACCGTGTGCACATAATCCAGGAGCGTTGCAAATCTGGAAAATACCACCGCCAACCTTTGGGCTAAACCCGAGATCACACAATACCGCTGAAAATAGTCCGGTCATCAACAACCCACCATTGTTAATTCCTCGGGCTACCGCTAAAACCCAAGGCAAGCACTGACTCGCTTCACTATAAGTTGCTAACGATTCCCCTAACTTGACCGTCAGTGGGTCACTGCCGCCAAATACCTGTGCGAACCCTGGCGGCAAAGCAGTTGCACCATCTGAGTCATTAATATTGGCAATAATTTCTTCAGGGTCTTTCTTGACGTTTCGCACAATAAACCGCATCGACGGGAGAATATCGGCAGCACCGCCATTTTTTCCGGAAAGAATATTCAACGCGATGGGAAGAATTAATTCTGGATCAGTTTTTCCCACACCAGCCAAAACTGCCGCTCGAGCAGCAGGGCTTCGAGGCCCCGGAGTTATACAGGCCACCATCAATGCAGTAAATAAACGAGAAGATTCAAGGGAAGGTAACTCGCCCTTAAACAATAGGTAAACAATATCTGAATAGCTTTTATTTTCGACTAAATCTAGAAAATTATAACCGTGACAAAAGGCATCTTCTGTTAAATAAGGGTTGTCAGGGCTTGCCTCTTCTAACCATATTTTTGTCGCACTTTTATCAACGTACTTGTCATCCCTGCGCTTAACTTTACTCAAAACAGCATTACGTTAACTCCTAGTTATTGGCATGGTATCTTAACTCAACTAACACCGCTCTGCCATCCAGTAAATAATCGTCGGGCACTGGCGATAGCCCCTGTGTACTGTCAAAGAGGCTGGGCTCGCGAGCATCTTCATCAAATAAGTTTTTGACAATAAAGGCAATATCAAAGTCAGGGACTAAATCTTTCTTTATAACACTGAGATTGACGATGGTATAATCACCCACTCCCGCTCGTGTATCACTGACATCCCGCTTTCGACCGAGGATCCGATTAACGTCAGCATTAACGCTAACATCGTTGGACCCAAATGGCTCCCAATTTGCGGAAAAATATAACTGACTACCGGGCGCATCGACGACATTCGTATCGCTGTCATCATTTTCTGACTGCTGCCAAGAATAATTTGCACTGAGTTCAATACGGTCTGTAAGTGACCATCCAAGCTCTATTTCGAAACCATAACCATTTTGATCGGTCGCGTTTGTAGCCTGCTTAACCCCTGTGCCTAATGATGGCATCGGCACAAACTCTATTAGATCTTCAATCCAATATCGGAAAAAATTGACTTTTGCGCTTGAGGCCGCCGTTGGTCTATAGTCGAAAGCTACTTCAATCGTATCAATGACCTCAGGGTCTATATCAGGATTCCCCTGCAGTGCCGGATTGTTGGCTGAGAGCCTTTCCAGAAAGGATGGGGCGCGAAAAGCTCGCCCGTATAAAAACTTGGAAGTAAAGTTATAGCTCGTAGCCCAAACTAATGCTAATCGTGGATTGGTTGTACTGCCAAAATCCGAGTAATCATCGACTCTAAGGCCCGCTGTCAACACCCAATCATTGGCGATCGTCCATTCATCTTGAACAGTTAAAAACATAATATCTCGATCACTATCGGGTACATACACGTTTGAGGTGTCGGATACGTCCGTTAGTTCACCTGTCAATGTTATAAAATTTGCTGGCGGAGGGCCTGGTGGGAAATCTGAATTCAAAATAACACCTGGCCCAAAGTTTTTAGACTCGTTGGTATTCAAATCCTGATATTCATAGCCGGCGGAAAATCGAAATTTATGTCCAGAAAAACCATCGAAATAGCTAATAAACTCAAACGAATATTTTTGCTCTTTGCCCCCGGGATTACCTTTAACTCCGTCGACAAAAGTAGCGAAGCCAGCAGCCGCAACAGGATCGCCAATTATATTCCCATCTAATATCGGTACTGTGGCTCCCGCCGGTAAAAGATAGTATTCGTTTTGCGCATCGTAATAACTAAGCGCCGTCTTGGTTTCAAAGCGCCAGCTTTCGCTAAACTCACCGTTATAGCCAAAATAAAGCTGATAGTACTCACTTTTAGCAGACCCCTCGGTATCCAGTGCTTGGATAATACCGTCGCCCCAACCTGCATTAAATTGCTGCCAGGTCATCAGTGAAAGCTTGAAGTTGTCGCCTTCTAAACCTACTCTTGCATTTAATAATTCGTAGTCCATTCTCAAATAACCTGGGGCATTCGAAGCATTCGTACCAAATCCAGGATCCAGTAATATAGATTGAAGGTCTGAAGAAATTATTCTATCGTGGTCACCGTCACTTTTCGAGTATTCGATACTCGATGAGAGTTCCAAGCCACTATCGAGCTCAGTACCATACTGCAACCAATAGTCCTCGCGACCAAATGATCCATTGCGTAAACCAATTCTCACACCAGCTAAGTCAGACGCCCCTTTGGAAATCACGTTAATTACACCTGAAAAAGCATCCGCACCGTAAACCGCAGACCCCGGACCACGAATAACCTCAACTCGCTTAATATTCTCGACGGGTAGCATATATCTGCCAGGTCTACTGCCATTAAAAACTTGTCTAAAAGGCACTCCATCAACCAAGTACAAAACCTGCGGGTTTTGTGAAGTGTGAATACCTCTAATAGAAAATACCGAATTGAGTGCGTTAGTCGTCGAAAGTGAAACGTGAATTCCGGGGACCATTTCTAAGACTTCATCAATAGTCGTAGCTCCATGCTTACGAATATCTTCTGCGGTTATGACCGAGGCAACTGACGGAGCAAACCGAACTTGTTTTTCTGTGCCTGTAGCGATGCTTATTAATTCTTCTTCATCGTAGAGGCCGATCAAATCATCTTCATCATCATCATATTGCGCTATCGCTAACGAAGGAAAAAGGTATATAAGGAGTAAAACCAAAAGGAATCTATTCATTTCAAGTCTCGTCACTCGCTAGTTAGGCCATCGCTTATTGTTTTATACTTCTATTTAAAATAACGACTACTTACATTCTTAATTGCAGCTTGACTTCACGCCATCCTAAGCCTAAGCCAAATAATACAAATCCCTCTTAAGCTTGCTCCTATAAAACTCACCAATTGTAAAACTATAGAGCATAATGAAAAAATCACACGTTAGCCGTGTGTTAGTGGAATGCGTAATGGATCGATAATAGATCGATAATAGAACAACAGCTGACCAATTGATTATTATTTAGCAAAGACAACCTGGACAAGAAGCTAAGTTGGAAGCGTGGATAAGTCCACTCCATGCCTCGCTATTTGCAAGACATCGATTCTTGATTTCATTGGCGGGACCTCTTCCCCATCGATGCGTACATCTAGCAGCACAGGCCCCTTTGGATTCCAATCTTCATCGGGCACTTGATTAAAATCGTCCCAACTATCAATTAAATGGGCTTTTACCCCTTGTGCTCTCGCCATCGCGGCAAAATCTACCTGCGGCAAATCAACTCCTATCTCTTCTGCTTTGTTGAGCCGCTGCCCATGCTTAACCATTCCTAGCGCGTGATCGTTGAGCACCACATACACAACAGGTAGCTGATGCTCTAATGCAACGGTAATTTCCTGGCCGGACATGAGGTACGCACCATCACCGGTAATACAAACTACCGGTGACTTTCTACTGCCAAACGCAGCGCCTATTGCTGCGCCAATCGCCCAGGTCATCGCGCCAAACCCCATCGCAATAAAAAAGGTGCCTGCTGACTTTAAGTGCATGTAATGTGTCGCCCAGCTCCAGGCATTTCCTGTATCAATAACAAACCGCGTATTGGGAGAGCACTTTTTAACCAACTCATTCATAAGACGCTGAGGCTTGATCGGTAACTCTAAGCTCAAGCACTTTTCAGGCTCGACGATATCGATACCCAGTGGGATTAAATCATCCACTAGCTTCGCAACAGGCTGCTCATTAATGGTATCGGCAGGCTGGAAGTTTCTATAGGCAATGTACCTTGCATCTAACCCCGCAATTAATTGACTAAACAGCGCCCGTAAATTGCCATAAACATGTAGATACGCCATGGGAGAGCGGTCGAAGCTCGATACTGACGAGGCAATATGAATCAAACGATCATTCAACAAAGCCTGCGTGTCCCAACCCGAAGTGTCCAACTCGCCAAAACTCGTCCCAACCGCCAAAACTAGTTCAACGTTGTCCTCAGTCAACGCTCTACGTGCGCTGTCGTGTCCCGCAAAACCGAATACACCGCAATAGCGTGGATGATGGGCACCAACCCAACGCTTCCCGGCAGGTGAAGTCACAATATTAGCTTCTAGTAAATCGGCAAACTGGATAATCTCATTAGCGGCTTCACCGCAATCCTCACCAATAAATATAGTAATTCCGCGACCTTTCACCCGTGTAGCCTCTACAGCATTAAGTAGTGCATGGTAGCTCGCATCGTCCACAGCGATAGGCTCTCGCAATAACGTCGCCACGTTAAATCTAGCGGCAGCATTGCGCACAGGTAACGACAGAATATCAGCGGGGATACTTAAATGCGTTGGCCCGCGGGGGCGACGAAAAGCTGTAGATAAAGCCGTAAATAGCTTGCCTTCTAATTGATCGGGGTGTGAAACCAAAGAACTATACCGTGTGCAATGATCAAACATTGATACGACATCGACCAAATCACTGGAAGATTCTTGAAAACCTCGCTGGCCGAAACTCGGCAAAGCCGTTTGCGGGGTAATGACCAACATGGGTACGCGATCGACATAGGCGTTAGCCACCCCGGTAATAAGATTGGTTGAGCCCGGCCCAGTGGTAGCACAGCAAACCCCCAACTTTCCCGTATCACGGGCGTATCCATCAGCCATAAACGCTGCACCAGCTTCATGCCGGGTAATAACCAACTTGGGCCCACCTGTTGCCGAACGGGTTCGTTTGCGTTCTAAGGCTCGATGAAAATGAGCTTCAGAGGGGGGGATTTCACCTTTCTCTCGACGAGACAAGGCATCAAATAATGCTTCAATTGCTCCCCCGGGGATTCCAAAGACATAGTCAACTTCGATTTGGCTAAGGTAATCCACTATCAGATCTGCATAAGTAAACACTGGTTTTACAACCAGGTCAGAACTTCCATTACCGGGTAATACTGAATGAATCTCCGTCATAATTCCAATTCCGCTGTGTATATCACTAGTAGCAATAATATACACTACATTCATAGTGTTTTACTTTCACTTTGTGATGTAAATTATTGGTTTTAATCAACAATTTTTATATCAATTCAAATATAAGTCAATCAAACGAGCAATTTTTTAAAAATCTGCCAAACTTAATACGTTGAAAAATCCTTTTTTCCGCAATATTTTGGTAATCATATTAACGAAAGGAAGAGGCGTGACCACGGAACACGGTAAATTTGTTTAACTCCATATTTAACAACTACTTAGCCGCAATCAGCGGCTTTCAGAAAAGAGTGCTTCTCGCTCTCTTGGTTATACCGTGCCTCCTTATTGCTAGCCCTGTTGATGCCCAAAAAATCAAGACATCTCTATTGCTACCCAAAACAGAAGGGCTAGCCAAGGTTATTTACGATGACGTTGTCGCAGGAATCGCTTCGCACCCAGCTCTGGATATATCAATTATTCGACTTGGCAAGAAATCAACCCACGAATCCGTCGAGGCGCAAATCCAGGATCAGCATAGCCAACTGGTCATTGCCGTAGGCAACAAAAGTTACCGATTAGGAAAAAAACTGCAAACAGACGCTATCGTCATCGCCGGCGGCATCTCAGGAAAACCTAACGGTATCCCCACCGTTAGTTTAACCGGAGACCCCGAGCCAACATTAAAAGCTCTAAAAAGATTAGCCCCTCATATTAAGGATATCCGATTGGTCTACAGTGATGCCGTCAATGGCTGGTGGTACCGTCGAGCTACAAAGGTCGGCGCTGCCATGGGAATAAAGGTCATTGGTTATAACGCCGAAGATCTCAAACAAGGAGTTAAGTTATACGAACAATTACTTGATGACGCCTTGGCGAAAGAGTCAGCTGTATGGATTCCACTCCGAAGTATCGTACCGTCAAAAACCATCTTACCCCTGCTACTTGAAAAGGCATGGAAGAAAAAGCTCGCCGTCGTTTCCAATAACCCTTCTCACGCCAAGTTAGGTGGGTTGATTGCTCTTTATCCCGATCATAAAAAGATGGGCCGACAACTAGCGCAATTTGCCTACGATCACTACAGCGGAAACGAGCAGAATCTCATTGTAGGTACCCATCATTTACGCATAGCTATTAATCTCAGAACCAGCTCTCACATTGGCCTCAGACTCAGTGCACAAGATCGCGAGAGTTTTGACAAAGTTTATCCTCAGCAAAGGTAATGCGATGAAAGAGAGGAAGAGCATGGCGGCACCAAAAGCTGATGCAGCAACACCTGGCATTCGTAAAACTCATAGCTTTCAAACACAGCTGTTTGTTCAATTTGCTATAGGTGGCTTTATCTTGGCGATTATTGCAGCCTTTGCATATTCCTACATGGCCAGCTCCATGATCAAGCTTTTTTATGAGCGTGAGGGAATACAAGCCACTGAGCATTTTGCCCGTTTAAGCGAACTCGCACTGCTATACGATAGCGGAGAAAATGGCAGTGATGCGGCATTGGCCACGCTTAACTTTCCAAGCATCAAGCATGTGTCAATTATTAATGCCAATAACAAAATATTACTGGATGAGGGAGAAACCCATGAAAAAATTCTTTCTACCTTAGTTGAAAGCGACTGGACGGATAAGAATGCTCATCTATTTTCTACCAATAAAGCAACCTGGCAAATAGCGGCCCCCGTTTTCACCGTCTATACGGAAGAGGGAGGCTCCCACTTAATACTTGATGAAGATCCCTTCGAAGAAAAATACCTGGGTTACGTCACCATTCAAATTGACACATCCGAGCTTAGACACTTTCAATACGAAATATTTATTCGCAACCTTATTGTCGGCTTTGGCTGTGGCCTCGTTTTCGCCATCATACTAAAATTTTCTATACAGCGTTTACTAAAGCCAATGAATACACTGGCAAACGTAATGGAGGAATCAACTGACGGCGCTTATAAGGCTTCCATTCTAGATAGTCATGCGTCATCTGAAATCGTAAAAATCTCTGACGTCTACAACCAAATGATTGCAGTGTTAGCCGAAAGAGATCAGAAACTTAGGGGGCAAAAAGACCTGCTGGAAACAGAAGTAACTTTGAGAACTAGTGAGCTCGTTCAAGCCAGAGACACAGCCTTGGATGCAAACCGTCATAAATCCGAGTTCCTCGCCAATATCACTCACGAACTTAAAACCCCATTGCAAAGCATATTGGGTTATTCAGAGGTAGTCAGCGAGTTTCTTGAAGATGAAGGTATTTGCGCCTGCGATCAAGACATAGATAAAATTAGCCGCAATGCAGAACACTTGTTAGGACTAATTAATTCGATTCTTGATATATCAAAAATCGAAGCAGGAAAAATGGAAGTTACTAACCAGAGCACGAATATTCATCAGCTGTTAAATCGAGCAGTAGAAACACTTACACCTCTGACCGAAAAAAACAATAACTCGCTCATTTTAAACACTATCAATGTCGACCAATACATCTTAATTGACGAGAAAAAACTATTTCAAATCTTACTTAACTTATTAAGCAATGCGGCAAAATTTACTCAAAATGGTGAAATAACGCTTTCTGCATCTATCGACGATTCATTCTTAAGCATTAGTGTTCGAGATACGGGAATTGGTATCGACCAAGAGCAGCAAGCAATTATCTTTGAGCCATTTCGACAAATTGATGGCAGTGAGTCTCGGCAGTTTTTGGGCACTGGGCTCGGGCTTTCTATTACCATGCACTTTACCGAGCTTTTAGGGGGAAAAATTTCTTTGGAAAGCGAGTATGGAAAAGGATCATGCTTTAAAATTCATATCCCACTAAATACAAATGCTGTCCCCGATGATAATCAAGCAGGCGAGAACGCCAGCGCATAAACTATCGCATGAAAAATATAGACCCCCTGTTAGATTTATACAGTCTACTTCTTAACAGTTCCAGGCCACATCACACTAAGCATCCATCGAAAAAACGAATTTCCACTCAATACCATCTGGTCAATTTTGTCGTACTCGCGATTAATCCGGTCTGGGTCTGAAAAAAACTGTGCTCTCGTTTTAAATGTTAACGAGTCGTCTAATTCACGAATTATTTTCGCAGGGTTGCCTCCAACTACAACGTTCGACGGGACATCTTTAGCCACAATAGCCCCCGCTGCCACTACGCTATTCTTTCCGATACTCACTCCTT
>JAJRPK010000332.1 GCA_024280785.1 Gammaproteobacteria bacterium | reverse complement strand
TTTCCTTAGCTAAAGTTGTTAGTGAGTTTGAAGGTACCACGCTTGAATTTCTACCGGGGGTAGAATTTAATGACGATAATATTAAATTAATGGCTGATATCTCGCGTGCCGCCCAGCGAAAGTTAAACTGGAATGCACTGGCCGTTATGGTTGATACCCCTCAGGAAATGGAGCGCGTAGAATTTCAATTGTCTGCTAGCGACTATGCGCGTAAACATGGCGGTGATGTTATTGCTCTTACTGTTCCTCAAGCGATGACGATTCGAATTAATTTTTTAGCCGGTTTTGTTTTCGACGCTTTACCGGGATGGGGAGACTTTTTTCGTCTTTCGGTGGAAGAACGAATCGAGAAGCTAAAAGATCCCGAATACCGTGCTTATCTTAATGAGCGTGCCAATTCAGAAGAGGCCGGTGGTATGGCCATGTTGGCCAATTGGGAAACGATGGTTATAGACGAGACCTTTACCGATAAATATAAACCGTTTGAACATAAAACGGTTGGAGAGTTGGCAAAATCGTTAGGGTTAGAACCTTTTGATGCTTTAGTAGAGATGTCCATCGCCGATGGCTTAAAAACCTCTTTAATGCCTTTTCAAGAAACGGGAGAGCAAAGCATTTGGGAATTTCGCGGTAGACTTTGGCAAGATGATCGTACTGTGATTGGCGCCTCGGATGCCGGCGCCCATCTTGATATGATTGACACCTTTGCATTTTCAACCAAGGTATTGCAAAAAGGTGTACGTGAGTTTGGTGTAATTAGTTTAGAGCAGGCGATACATCAAATTACTCAAAAACCTGCCGAGTTGCTTGGGATCAAAGATCGTGGGTTATTAAAAGAAGGCTGGTATGCTGATGTAGTTATTTTTGATGCGGATAGCGTAGGCGTTGGAGAGACCTATATGAAATTTGATTTACCGACAGGTGCAGGCCGGGTTTATGCCGATGCCTTCGGGATTGACCACGTTATTGTTAATGGGGAAACGATAATATCTAATAATGAGTATACAGGCGCTACGCCGGGAACGACCTTGCGTTCGGGCACTGACAGTTATACGGCGAAGATGTTTGGAAGTTAAGCAAGCTTTCGTGTTATCCAGAGTTCAGCGACGGAGTTGTCAGGCTAATGTTTTTTAACGCATTTTTTGTAGTCGAACCAAAAACTATGCGGCCAAGCTGCCGCATAGTTTTTAAGAGGGAAATTCGTGGGTTGCCAAGTCGTTGAAAACAAGCTATTTTTCATTAATGAATAGTTTTAATAACCGAAATATGCGCAAGGTGTATATGCGCACCTTTGTCGTTGAATTAGCTGTTAAAGGTTCCCATGAATAGACCTCTGATCATTGATTATTATACTGACGTTCTTTGTGTTTGGGCATGGATCGCACAGCGTCGTATGGAAGAACTGAATAAAAAATTGGAAAACAAAATTGATTTTCGATACTACTATGTTGATGTGTTCGGCGATGTGGCTACTAAAATGGATACGCAATGGAAACAAAAAGGCGGATATGATGGTTTTGCAGAACATGTACAACAATCGGCATCAGCCTTTGAAGAGACTCCCTGTAATTCTAAAATTTGGACAGAAGTTAGGCCAAGTACTTCTGCCAATGCTCATTTGGTTCTCAAAGCTATTGAGATAACTTACGACAAAAATAGAAGTATAGATATGGCCTTAAAAATTCGGTCTGCATTTTTTGTAGATGCTCTCGATATTGGCGATCTTGAAGCTCTTTGTGATTTGGTTGAATCAGCTGACCTAGACATGAATATAATCAATGCAAGTATTCACAACGGTTCAGCTATGGCAGCATTAATGCATGATTATCAGAAATCGAGCCAGCAGGGTATAAAAGGCAGCCCGTCATATGTCATTGACGGAGGACGTCAAACATTGTACGGCAATGTAGGTTACCGTGTGCTTTTTGCTAACATAGAGGAACTATTGAAGAATCCACCAGATGAGGCAAGTTGGTGCTAAAGCTAACATGATGAGGTAATCACTCAATGTCGCCAATAATCTATTTATTCATTGCCATTATTTGCATATTACTTTGTTACTATATCGCGGCAAAAAGAAAATCTAATACATCATTCTGGGTGCTAATGGGCGCGTTGTTTGGCCCCTTTGCAATTCCATTTGTTTTGTTTTCTAAACCAAAAAAGTAGCATTGAGGTGTCTACAGTGAATCTCGAACATACAAGTCAAGGCAGCGGATAAACCGCTGCTTTGAGCGTTAACTGCCCACATAATTATTCAAGGTAGACATAATGAAAGAAATTAAAAGAATTAATCATGTGGGTTTAAGAGTCAAAAACTTAGACGTCACGCGCTTATTTTATGAAAAGCTAGGGTTTCTATTTTTAGTGGGTCCAGTTGGGCCTGAGCCGGTTGCTATTATGGAGCACCCTTCAGGTGTAAATATAAATTTTATTTTAAATGCTGAGATGAGCTGCACTGAAAATATTCTCATGGATATCTCTAAAAAACATACGGGTTATACTCACATAGCATTGGAAGTAACCGATGCAGAATCTGCTTCAAAGAAAATTGAAGCGTTGGGCATAGAAATTACTGAGAAAGTTGAATATGAAGGCGCTCAGTTCTTTTTTATTAGAGATCCCGATGACAATGTTATTGAGTTTCATCAACCAGCAAGCAGTTAAGTTGCTGTTTGGGACGCGGCGCTAACGCGTGCCAGTACTACGCTGGGACACTCATCGCTTTAATCAGAGCCCATGAGTTTTTTAAGCATTAATCTGAAATCCAATTTTCAACTTCAAGCTTAGGAACTCGGTTAAATTCACGAACATTGTTTGTAACTAATACGGCACCAATACTTCGAGCATGAGCAGCAATTAAGAGATCATTATTTCCGATAATCGTACCTTCTTTTTTTAGTTGCGCTCTAATTGAGCCATAGTGCTTACCCGTATTTTCATCCAAAGAATCTGTTAATAATCTTTGTGTAAAAATTTCAAGTTGTCGCCAGCGCTCCTTTTTTAAATTGTCGCTCCCATTTTCTATCCCAAAACATAGTTCCCCATATGTAATTGAGGAAATACAAATATCTTTTGTCGCTTTAAATTTGTGCCTTAATTTATCAGAGTGATTTTTTAAAACATAAATACAAATATTGGTATCAAGCATATACATCAATCAAAATCCCTTTCCTGTGGTTGCTCATCAAGTCTTTCCTGTAAAAAGTCATGGCCAAAGGCAGACTTAGAATCAAAAAACTCATCCCAAGTCGGTTCTTTTGCCGAGATAATAATGTTATCCCCTTGCTTTGTAATGTAAACCTCCTCAGTATCAAAGCGGTATTCTTTAGGTAAGCGGACAGCTTGGCTGCGCCCGTTCATAAATATTTTGGCTATTTGTGTGCTCATCTCGTCACCTCGGTATAGTGGTATATATCTAATAGTATATACCAGCCATGCATGATAGCAACTTTGATAGTAACTTTGATCACATTCCTGCGTTTGAGGCGCTAAGTGTTGGTGCCACCCACCGCTAGCGACACTCTACAAACAAATAGGGTAATTGTTCAAATGGATTTTGGAAAGCTGCTAGCTCTTAAATCGACAGTTTCAGCCAGTCAATTCAAGAGGCTTTTGTTGGTTCAGTAAGGATGCTATTTCGTTGGAATCGACGGGTTTACTAAATAAAAATCCTTGCGCATTTTCGCAGGCTAGCTTCTTGAGAGCATCAAACTGTTCTAATTTTTCTACACCTTCTACCGTAATTTCATATCCCAGCTTATGCCCCATTTCTATCATGGAGCTGATAAGAGTCATCGCTTTTTTATCGGATATCATGTCATCAACAAAGTGTTTGTCGATTTTTAAACGGTCAGCATTCAGGTGCTTCAGAGATGCAAAGGACGAATAACCGGATCCAAAATCATCGATCGCCAGTTTTATTCCTAACGCTTTCAAGTCTTTAAAAATTGAGAGATTGCGTTGATCTGTCTGCACCACACTTTCAGTTATCTCCAGTTCTAAATCAGCTGGCGCGATTCCTGTCTCATTAATCGTGCGTGCGATTAACGGCACAATCGCTTTGTCGAGAAAATGACTTGGAGAAATATTCACTGCCATGCGCAAATTAGGAAGGCTTTGTTCTCTCCATGCAACAGCCTGACGGCAGGCTGTCATTAGTACCCATTCGGTGAGAGGTTTAATCATACCAATTCTTTCAGCCGTGTTGATAAATTCAACGGGGGAAATATGACCTAGTACCGGGTGGTGCCAGCGTGATAATGCCTCGACTCCAACAATTTCACCGGTGCTTACGTTAATCTGGGGTTGATAGAGTAGCGTCAGTTGCTGATTTTCAATCGCTTCGCGAAGGTATTGTTCGACCAGAAATCGGTACTCTGCTTTCTGGGTAAGTTCTGGTTTATAAAAGGCATATTGGTTCTTGCCATTTTCTTTCGCTGCGTAAAGCGAAGTATCTGCGGCTTTGGTTAAAGAGGATAGATCTTTGCCATCATCCGGGTAGTGTGCAATTCCAATACTACAGGTCGGAGAGAGTCTTCTCGTTAGGAGTTTGAGGGGCTGGGATATCTCTTCGAGACAGCGCTGGGCAACATGGGTTGTAGAGCAACTGTCGGCCTCTTCTACAATAATACAGAATTCATCGCCACCTAGGCGTGCAACAAAATCAATTTCCCGACAAGCACTTTTCAGGCGAGCTGCAATAGCTTTTAGAAACAGGTCGCCAGCACTGTGGCCAAGGCTATCGTTAACGCTTTTGAAATTGTCCAAATCAATGTATAAAAGGCCAAAGCGGCGATCATACCGATCCGATACTTTTATTATTCGTTCAAGATTTTGGTAAAAGTAAGCGCGGCTTGGAAGCTCTGTTAATTCATCGGTATAGGCCAAAGTGCGTATTTGTTTTTGAGCTTGATCGCGCTCCATAACAATGCTCGCTAGCCTTGCTGCAGAAGTAAGGTCCTTTGATTCTTCTTCATTGGGTACTGCCGGATGATTGTAGTACATCCCAAAGGCACCTAGCACCTTCCCCGAGGAGTTTTTAATGGGTTCAGACCAGCAACAGCGCATACCATGGGGCAGTGCTATATGTTTAATTTTTTGCCACTTTGGGTCGGTGTCAATATTTTCAGTAATGGCGCGCTTACCGGTATAAGTTGCGGTTCCGCACGAACCAACATCGGGTCCATTTTCCAGCCCGTTTACCGCGTCACAATATTCTTTTGGCAGGCTTGGTGCGCCTCCATGTAGAAGTTTATTACCGTGTAATTCGAGTACTGAGCAGCGTAGGCCCGGATGACGACCTTCATACATTAAGGCAATCGCCTTATAGGCTTCCGGGGCGGCACGGCCTATTGCAATCATCTCCAGAACTTGGGCATTTTTTTCGTTAAATGTGTCTGCTTTTTTGCGTGCCGTTATATTGGTGAGCGTTCCAATTAGGCGAATGGGTTTGCTATCGGACTCGCGTAGAATACGAAGTGCATGGGCTAGCACAAAGATCACACGGCCATTCCTATGGTTAATACGCATCTCAATTTCGAAAGAGTCTATATGGCCAGAGACATAATCTTTAAACTTGTCGAGCACTCGGTCTTTATCTTCCGGGTGAACCATGGTCTCCCAAGTCGTTAGTCTATGGCCAAGCCCATTCTCACTATATCCCAGCATACTCTGTAAGCGGGGAGAGTAATAAACTTCATCCGCTTCTAAGTTCCACTCCCACAGTCCATCATTGACCGCGTATATCGTGGAGGGATATTGCTGTTCACTTTTGTAAAGCTCGTTGGTAGTATTTTCCACTGCTTCCTTAGGGTTGAGGTGAGTTGAAGGTAATCGCTGATCCTTTTTTGACGATAGATTCTGCCGCTTATCCATGGTGCTTATGACGCTCTATGCTTTGCTCCATTTAATAGAGACTAGTAAAATTTAGCCCTCATATATAAAATTCTTGGAATATAGTGACCAACTTCAAAGATTTCATTGAGCAATAAGTATATTTAGGAGCTATTTGACAGTCTGTATTGCTGTTCACGATACAATTTAGTGCTATCGTCGAGGACACTTACTTTTAACTTCTTAAAAAACAATGACTTGAAATATTTAAGAGTGAAAGCGAGCGCCCCAGTATTCCCCCCCCCCCTATACGATCATTAATGATTTCATGCCAATTAAGAATATTAATGGGGTAGGCTCTGGCCTCTCCATTTTTTTTGAAACCGAGTACTCGGACATCAGCAGCTAAAGATGTGAACGTTGCTGCACTGAGAAACTCAGGCTCATCGATAGAAGGAATGCCATCTTTTCCTGGCCCCCCATTTTTGGTTTTTTTGGCTAATGCACAATGAATTAGTCCTATGCCATAGTGTTTCCTGATTTAGTCGTAATTTGTCATATTGTTCATATTTATAAAGGTATGGCTGATGTCGTTAATAACAGCCGTTTGTTTTATTTGAATGAGTAGACGCGCGATTAATAAACAAAAGAATAATTGAATAACGAGGAACAGATGAAGAGGTTGGCGAAAATTGATCGCTATAGCGATTACTATGATGCGCTGCACGATATAGCTATCGAAGAGACAGGATTGTCAGATTTTGGTG
>JAJRPK010000331.1 GCA_024280785.1 Gammaproteobacteria bacterium | reverse complement strand
CGACCAGATTTTTTTCGTCCCGGACAATGTTTCTCTAGTCCAAAACCCGAGCAGGACTAAAAGCACCTCATGAAAGATGTTCGCGCCTTAGCCGCAAAAGCACTAGCTCGTGTCATTGGCAAAGGAGAGTCCTTTTCCGGCGAGCTAGATACTCGCGTCTTTGCGCCTAATGAAAATATAGCGCCTAGCCAACAAAACCAAAATCCCACTGTTGCCGATAAAGATAGGGCTTTTTATCGCGAGCTTTGCTACGGCACTCTTAGGTTTTATCACCGTCTAGACGCGCTATTAAAACCATTACTAAAAAAGCCCCTGGGGAAAAAGGACGCCGATATTCAAGCATTATTGCTTAGCGGCCTTTACCAAATTATCTAC
Source organism: Gammaproteobacteria bacterium (assembly GCA_024280785.1). Lineage (GTDB taxonomy): Bacteria > Pseudomonadota > Gammaproteobacteria > Pseudomonadales > UBA7434 > UBA7434. The sequence continues at coordinate 3,971 of JAJRPK010000331.1, read as the reverse complement.
TTGCGAACGCCAGACCATGCCGCCATTAGTGCGAGTGTAGACGCCACGAAGGCGCTAAAAAAACCTTGGGCCCGCGGCTTGGTTAACGCCGTCCTACGGAACTTTTTACGACAACGTGATGGGTCGACTAATAAGAAAGACGATTTGGGGACAACGGCCGCTGCTAACAGTCATCCCGTCTGGCTATTCGACAAGTTGAAAAGTGAATGGCCTGCAGATTGGCAACAAATCGTTGATTACAACAACGCTCATCCGCCCATGTCACTGAGAGTAAATCTGGCGAAAGTACAACGTGATGAATACCAGCAACTGCTAAAAAGCTTCGATATTCAATCTGAACAAGACTCACACACTCCATCTGGCCTACTATTGCATCGAGCCGCCGACCCTACAAAGCTACCCAATTTCAACGAGGGGTGGGTTAGCGTTCAAGATCAAGGAGCCCAACTCGCCGCCGGACTACTTGAGCTGGGCCCCGATATGCGAGTGTTGGACGCTTGCGCTGCACCGGGTGGGAAGGCCGCGCATATTTTAGAGCAAGAGAAAAATATTCGGTTAACTGCTATCGATAGCAGTAGTAAGCGCCTACTTCGAGTCAAAGAAAATCTCTCAAGAACAGGGGAAATCAACCAGATAATTCTCGCCGACAGCAACGATATTCAATCTTGGTGGGACGGTGAATTATTTGACCGTATATTGCTAGACGCTCCGTGCTCTGGCAGCGGTGTCATTAGCCACCACCCCGATATCAAACTCCTCCGCAGGCTATCCGATTTAGATCAATTTGCCGAGCAGCAAATACGACTACTAAATAGTTTATGGCCGACATTAGCAGACAATGGTCAACTACTTTATTGCACCTGCTCAGTAATGAAAGAAGAGAATCAAGCCGTAATCGATCATTTTTTAGCAGAGACTCCCTCAGCTCAAGCTTTAGCTATCGAAGCCGAATGGGGACAACCTCTAGGTAACGGACGCCAACTACTACCAATTAGCGGCAAAAATAGCGGTTTTTTCTACGCTAGACTTAGCAAGACCTCCGCAGTCTAGTACGCTTAATTAGAGATAGAAACGTCTTGAAAACTTCGTTTAAACAACAAAAGCAAACACAATGAAAATAGTAATACTGGGTGCAGGGCAGGTTGGCGGTACCTTGGCAGAAAGCTTGGCAAATGAAAAAATTGATATCACACTTGTCGACAGTAATAGCCAACGGCTTCTCGAACTACAAGATAGGCTAGATATCAGCGCTGTCATCGGCCATGCATCACACCCCGATATATTGCGCAGGGCCGGTATTGAAGATGCTGATATGTTAGTCGCCGTTACAGGCTCCGATGAGATCAATATGATCGCTTGTCAAATCGCCCACTCTTTATATCGCACTCCCACTAAAATATGCCGCATTCGAGCCAACAACTATGTGACCCAAAAGAATTTATTTAACGACAATACCATTCCGGTGGATGTCATTATTGCCCCGGAAAAACTGGTCACCGAACATATTATTGGTTTGCTGCAATATCCGGGCACACTACAGGTATTAAATTTTGCCAAAGGGGCTATTCAACTCGTCGCCGTTCGCGCACAAGCCGGCGACAAATTTATCGGAGAAACACTGTATAACATCCGTAAAATGACGCCAAAATACGATGCTCGCGTAGCAGCGATTTTCCGTGGTGACCGCGCCATTGAACCGGAGCGAACAACCGAGATAGAGCCTCTGGACGAAGTCTTTTATGTAGCAGCCAAAGAAAATATTCGACCCGTTATGCGCGAGCTGGGCCAACTTAGCCGCCCTTACCACCGTATTATGATTGCCGGGGGCGGTAATATCGGGCTTAGGCTCGCAGAGGCCGTTGAAAATCAGTATTCAGTAAAAATTATCGAACACAACCGGGATCGCGCTAAATTTTTGTCAGAAAATTTGAACAATACAATGGTATTACACGGAAGCTCTTCTGATACTGAGCTTTTGAATCGCGAAAATATCGACAGTATCGACGTATTTATTGCCCTGACTAATGACGACGAGGCAAACATCATGTCCTCATTATTAGCCAAACGTCTCGGTGCGCGTAAAGTCATCACTTTAATTACCAATCCTGCCTACGTCGAGCTGGTGCAAGGTGCCGATATCGATATTGCTTTTTCGCCGCAGCTAATCACTATTGGGAGTTTGCTAACACACGTTCGTCGCGGTGATATGGCTGCCGTCCACTCGCTTCGACGCGGTGCCGCAGAAGCGTTAGAAATAGTTGCTCATGGCGACAGCAATAATTCTAAGGTTGTCGGCAAGCGCGTAGACAGCATCGATTTACCCAAAGGGGTAAGAATCGGGGCCATCGCAAGGGGTGATAAAGTTATCATTGCTCACCGCGATGTTGTTATTCAATCAGATGATCACGTAGTGGTTTTTTCCGCCGACAAAACCCAAATCCCCGCTATAGAAGCCTTATTTCAAGTCGGTATGGGCTTTTTTTAAATCATGATATTTTTCGGTTACTGGCTGAATTTTAACAATGCAATAAGGGTTTTTAGTCAATGCATTTTTCGCTGATAGGCGCATTACTCGGATTGCTATTGCTATTATTCAGCCTGACAATGTTAGTGCCCATTCCCTTTGCGTTATGGTACGGCGAAGACACCAGCCTGATTTTTATTACAGCATTCGCTATTACAGCCGCTACCGGGGCCTTACTCTGGCTTCCTAATAAAAAACTAAAACACACTCTGCAGACGCGCGATGGCTTTCTAATAACCGCCCTTTTTTGGCTTGTTCTGGGTCTGTTTGGTGCCTTACCCCTATTTTTATCAGAGGCTCCTTCACTTTCCTTTACCGACGCGGTCTTTGAATCCATTTCTGGGTTAACCACCACTGGTGCGACCGTTATTACTGGATTAGACGAGCTGCCAAAATCTATACTTTACTATCGGCAACAACTGCAATGGCTAGGCGGCATCGGCATCATCGTTATCGCCATCGCCATCCTACCGATGTTAGGTGTCGGCGGTATGCAGCTTTACCGGGCTGAAACACCGGGTCCGATGAAAGACACCAAGCTAACTCCGCGCATAGCTGGGACAGCAAAAGCCTTGTTTGCTATCTACCTGTCGATGACTCTTGGTTGTGGTATCGCCTATTGGCTTGCTGGCATGACGCCTTTCGACGCTTTGGCACACAGTTTTTCTACCGTTGCTATCGGCAGATTTAGCACTCACGATGCCAGTATTGGCTATTTCAATAGCCCTCTTATCATGTGGATAGCCATCGTCTATATGCTGTTAGCGGGTGTTAACTTTGCACTGCATTACTTTTCTTATCACCAACGCTCTTTGGCTATTTATTGGAAAGATTCAGAATTTCGCTTTTACCTTCTCATTAGCTTATCTGCCATCATCATTGTTAATGTTGCATTGCTTACAATGATGGATCAAATTCCCGAGACAACTTGGCAAGATACTGTACTTCACGGTGTCTTTCAGGTTGTTTCATTGGCTACAACAACCGGTTTCGCCTCTACAGACTATGCCAATTGGCCAACTTTTATTCCCATCTTCATGTTTCTACTCGCTTTTATTGGCGCATCGGCAGGCTCGACCGGAGGAGGAATGAAGGCCATTCGCGTACTGCTCATCGTAAAACAGGGCTACCGTGAGTTAATCCGCCTTATTCACCCCAATGCTGTTATCCCTATAAAAATTGGAAACCGTCCCATGCCCGACCGGGTTATCAGCGCGGTATGGGGATTTTTTGCCATTTACGTAATGGTCTATCTAGCAATGTTGATCCTTATTTTGGCAACCGGTTTAGATTTTCTAACGGCGTTTTCCGCCGTCGGCGCAAGCCTAAATAATTTAGGTCCCGGCTTAGGCAGCGTGGCCCTGCATTACGGCGACATTTCTGCCACTGCAAAGTGGATCCTTTGTCTTGCCATGCTGCTAGGCCGACTTGAAGTGTTCACATTACT
>JAJRPK010000330.1 GCA_024280785.1 Gammaproteobacteria bacterium | reverse complement strand
GACGGCTACTCGCGGCTGGGATGTCATACCAGAGCAGCCGTTTATGGGAACATTTTCGGGTGCAACCGAAGCGGTGGAATGGGCTGTTCAGTGGCAACCAGAGGGCGGAGAAATTATTGCAGAGAGTTACGTTAATCTTATTCCAACTGCACAAGGAGGGACGCACGTCAACGGTTTGCGAACCGGGTTGTTAGAAGCCATTCGTGAGTACTGTGAGATTCGCAACTTGCTACCAAAGGGTTTAAAGTTGACAGCCGATGACGTATGGGACCGCTGTAGCTATGTGTTATCAGCAAAGTTAGCAGAGCCTCAATTTTCTGGCCAAACTAAAGAGCGTTTGTCCTCGCGTGAATGCGTTCCTTTTATTTCTGGCGTTGCCAAAGACTCTCTGGGCTTGTGGTTAAATCAGCACACTGAAGACGGTGATAAAATTGCCGAGTTAGCGATTAGTCACGCACAGCAACGGACTCGAAAAGCCAAAAAAGTTGCTCGTAAGCGTGTTACTCAGGGGCCGGCACTCCCCGGAAAATTAGCTGACTGCTCTAGTGAAGACCCGTCGATGTCTGAGATTTTTTTAGTCGAGGGCGACTCTGCGGGTGGTTCGGCTAAACAAGCCAGGGATCGAACCGTTCAGGCAATTCTTCCGTTGAGAGGAAAGATTTTGAATTCTTGGGAGGTTGATTCTCAAGATATACTGGCTTCCGATGAAATAAATAACATATCAGTAGCGTTAGGTATTGACCCTGCGTCATCGGATTTGTCAGGATTGCGCTACCATAAAGTTTGCATCCTTGCCGATGCTGATTCTGACGGTTTGCACATTGCAACACTGATCTGTGCGTTGTTTGTTCGTCACTTTAAGCCATTAGTGACGGCAGGGCATGTATTCGTTGCTATGCCTCCTTTATATCGTATCGATGTAGGTGATGATGTTTACTATGCTTTAGACGAAGCGGAAAAACAGGGAGTGTTAGATCGAATTCAAGCGGAGAAAAAACGCGGCAAGGTCAATGTTCAGCGATTTAAAGGGCTGGGTGAAATGAATCCATTGCAATTGCGCGAAACGACGATGGATGCCGACACTCGTCGTTTAGTTCAATTGACTGTAACCGCTGGCGATGGAGCAGAAAAACTACTCGATATGTTGCTGGCCAAAAAGCGCGCCCCCGACCGCAAGAAATGGTTAGAAGAAAAAGGTAATTTGGCCGTAGTTGCCTAAGTAGTTGCCTAATATATATTAGGACAGATTAAAAACGGTATCTTCTAAGTTGAGCAGAAGAATTCGCCATACGGTGAGAAGACCGTCGGGGGCTGCCCGACAGCAGGTCACTTTTCTTTTATGTGAAAAGAAAACTAACGAAAAGAAAGCACACAAACGAACGTCGTTTGATCGCGAAATCCGCAATAAACCGGGTTATTAGTTTTTTAGTGATTGATAGAATAGGCAGTGATCTTGCTGCTAACGGCAACACGGCTTCAACGTCCGCTACGCGCACAGTAAGCACTCTTTATTATTTTGATTGCGCTCACGTAGATAGCTATGATTTTTTACAAGCTTAAATATCTAACCCGCTTCGATAGCATCCACTTCTTCGGCATCTATTGTCGCGCTCGTTCCAAAATTGATACTGGCGGCGGCAAAGCTAATGGACAAAAGCTGTTCGACAATACTCTGCTCAATTCTCACTTGAGACTGTTCGATTGCACGATCGCGGAGCTGCTGAAGTAGTGCTTCGAAACCCGTGTTCTTATTGAACTCGCCAATATTTATTCCGTTTGCGTTGTCGTGGGTGCCACGACGAATTGACGCAACTTCGCGGTAGCTTTGAGTGACTTGCTGTACTTCACGTGATTGCAGGACGAAAGAAAATTGAGCTATTTCACTGTCATTTACATCGAGGCTGAGGGCGCTATCAAATGCTTGCTTGTCTTGTCCGGTAAAGAATGCATTGGCAATACCGCTCAACTGAGTCAGCAATTCCTCTAAAGCAATATATTCCTCATCGTCTATCTCGCCTGCAACCGTTATTTGCAGTTCGGTATTGCCAAAAACCAATGAGATCTGCCTGGAAGAATTTAATTGCAGTGAATCGCCTAGACTAAATTGGCTAGAGCGACTATCGACAATTCCTCCTTGGGTACCAAAAAAGCTGATGGTAACAAGATCGCCATCTTGAGTACGGAGTTGCAGATCAATCGATTCCTGGCGTAAAAAAGCGACCCGGCTTTGCTGAAAATTGTTAACAAATTGAGTGCTCACACGGTTATTTTTTGTTGCCGTGTCGGGCCTTGATGATTTATCGCTTTTAGGGTTCGACGTTTCTATAGAGGTAGATCGTGAGTTAGACGAACCCGCCTGCTGCACGGTTGATGGGGTCGATGCTGAACTAGCATCATGGCTATTTTTGCTAGTGCTTGATGCGGGTTGGGTCGTATTGGCTTGCGTTGTATCGAGTACTTGCCGCTGTGTTTCGTCCTTAACCTGATCAGAAAAATTATCATCGTCACCGATAAAGAGCTGGGCAATTTCTTCTATCCCTTGCTGAAATCGGGTAATAACCCTATCTATACGGTTTTCTTGCTCTTCATTTAACAAGCCAAGTGCATCCAGGGTCTCTCGAGCTTCGCTGACACCTTGTTCAAATCCTTGCTTGGCGATGTCCAGCTTAACTTGCAGCTTCTCGGTGCTGGCACCTTGAGCTTGTAACTTAGCCAGTTTCTGTGAAATAAATTGCAACACGTTATTGGCGGCGTTTTCCGGGCTGATTCTCTGCTCGGGATTGATTTCTACTAAGGGTCGTGTGGCATCATTATTATACGAACTGATGGTGGTATTTTCGCTTCGAAACGATGAAACTTGTACCAGTACGCCATCGCTTTGCCGGCTGGCTTCAAGGCTTTGAGTTTGCTGGTAGCTGGCAGTGTAAAAGTTAGGGCTAGAGTTTGGGGCGGCGACGGGGCTAGTCATAATTTACTCGCTGTTGCCATGGTGTTGAATCTTGTATAACTAGCGTAGCGGCCTAATAAGGAAAAACTTTAATGTGATTGCTGCACTCTGCTGCCAGCGCGTGAGCTAACGAGTCATTAAGTTTGTTTTGGATCCATTTCAGAGTATCGTTACGCCTTTTGCGCGACGGGCCTTTCGCACGATGTGGCTTCGCACTAAAATTGGTTGTTTTGTACTCGATTTGAAAGGCAGTGCAAGCTAAACCCCGTGTTGGGGCAAAGAACGATAGTCGAAATTTACAGGAATGATGATGAAAAAAATAATTTCAACGGCGCTTATCCTCTTTTTTATCGTGGCCTGTGGGTCTGAGCCCGGTCCTGATCAGCGGTTAATTCCCTCGCAGTTGGTGGCGGAAGAAAGAAGTGAACATCGAAAGCTAGCAATGGATGGCGCTGATAATTTCCGCGATTTGGGTGGTTACAAAACTGAAGATGGTCGTACGGTTAAATGGGGCATGTTGTATCGTTCGGATAGTCTAGCGGACTTAAGCGACAACGACATGGCATTCATCCAACGACTGGGCGTAAAGCAGATTGTCGATTTTCGGACTCCGTTTGAAAAGAATGAAGATCCTGATCGCATTCCGGAAGGTATTAATTACGTCGAACGTCCCATCGATGTAGAGGGAACGGCGGTAGAGGAATTGTTTAGAAAAATAACGGCGGGCGATGTAGACGACCTCAATCCTATTCAGCTTATGGAAGACGCAAATCGAGCCTTTGTGTCAAGCCAGCAAAATATCTATGGTCCTCACCT
>JAJRPK010000329.1 GCA_024280785.1 Gammaproteobacteria bacterium | reverse complement strand
CATTCCGTTAGATGCCTGGATAGAAACCATTCGCTTTTCCGAAACCCGTCAATACGTGCAAAACATACTGAGCTTTAGCCTCATTCATTCGCGTTTGTATCCAGAACAATCTGTTTACTCACAGGCTGAAGGCAGCCAAGCTATTAGCTACATGCCTCTTATCTACAGTAGTGAACAGATTGTCAGACCCTTAGCGGCCCAAACCGTGGCAAAGAATGATTGATATCGGTGCAAAGCTAACTAATTCATCGTTTAGCACAGATCTGCCCGATGTAATTGAACGCGCTCGGTCAGCGGGCATAAAAGCCATCCTCATTACAGGAACCGATAGCAAAACCAGCCTAAGCGCACGCGCCGTAGCCAATGACTACCCAAAGTATCTTTATTCCACTGCGGGAGTACACCCACACGATGCCGATAGCTACAGCGATGCCGACGAAAATATTTTGAATGATTTGTTAGCCCACAGCAATGTTGTCGCTGTGGGCGAAACGGGATTAGACTTTAACCGAAACTACTCCACTCCCAGTAATCAACTCACCGCTTTCGAAGCGCAACTAGCTCTCGCCCACTGCCACAAAAAGCCGTTATTTCTCCACGAACGTGACGCCTTCAAAGCGCTTTACGGCGTTCTGAGGGGCAACCGCGATAGTTTCAGCAACGCGGTCATTCATTGTTTTACTGGCGACCGAGCGGCACTACGCGCCTATTTGGACCTCGGTCTATTTATCGGAATTACTGGCTGGATCTGCGACAAAAAACGCGGCGAGTTGTTGCGAGATATCATTCGCTACGCACCCATCGATCGATTAATGATCGAAACCGATGCGCCCTACCTCACCCCACATAGGGGAAAATTAAAAAGTCAGCTCGCGCAAAAGAATCGCAACGAACCATGGACGTTACGTTATACTGCCGCCGCGCTAGCAAACGCTTTATCGCTGGACACTGAAACTCTAATCGCCGCAACAAGTCAAAATGCTTGCCGCTTTTTCAATCTAACGAAATAAGAAAGTCCACAGAATTAGCCGATTCTTAGCAAGGATCTCAAAGCTACCAAGTTAAGCCCATCCAGACTCAGCTCAAAGCAAGAGAGTTCTAACTCGACTAGAAGGAAAAGGCCAGCACAGTTCTCGCCCATCGTCTGCGCGCGCCAAAACGGGAATACTCCAACCGTATCTTTTTGTCAGTTTGGGATCCGAATCAATATCGATTTTTTTTAGCTGCCATGGACCACTACCGATAACTTCCATCACCACCGTTTCAGCACGATCACAGAGGTGACAGTCAGAGCGAGAGTAAAGGAGTAAAATGGAATCGACGGAATTCATGGAATATCGGCCTGTACACCCTCGAACTTCAATTTAGAATTGATATCTATTGCTTTATTTAAATTTATTATTTGATAAATAATTATTCTCTTAAAATTTATTGTTTCCTTAAAATTTATTGTTCCCTTAAAATTTATTGTTCCAATGATGAAGTGCTTTGCTAAGAAGTTTATCAACACTATTTGCAACGGCCGCTTCCGCCGCTAATCCTAATTTTTCTTGCCACTGTTTCTTTTTAACAAAGGCAACTTCATACACAGAGGCATCTTTTGCCCGTTCAATGATGTATTCATCACTGGTACTAATCCCATCGATCAAGGTCTTTGCCAAAGCTCGCTGACCATACCAAGTCTCGCCAGTGGCCACAGCAACAATGTCGAGCTCTGGTCTATATTCTGAAACAAACTCTTTAAACAAGTCGTGTGTTTCTTCTAAGTCTTGAATAAATTTATTTCGGCCCGCTTCAGTGTTCTCACCTAACATCGTCAGAGTTCGCTTGTACTCACCGGCAGTTAGCAGTTCGTACTCAACATCGTATTTTTTTAATACTTTATTAAAGTTAGGCAAGCTAGCAACCACACCTATAGAGCCGATGACCGCAAACGGCGCGGCAAGAATTTTATCGGCAATACAAGCCATCATGTAGCCACCACTAGCCGCTACTTTATCAACACAAATGGTCAAGGGAATTTTAGCTGTTTTTATTCTTGCCAACTGGGAGGCCGCTAATCCATAAGCATGAACTAAACCACCGGGGCTTTCCAAGCGGACGATCACCTCATCGTTTGCGGTTGCCAATGTTAAAACAGCCGTTATTTCCCGCCTAAAACTCTCGACTTCAGAGGCTTTCATATCACCGTCGAAATCCAGTACATAAACATTACCCTTGTTCTGATTGTCACCAGAAGACTCAGCATCATTCTTACTATTCTTAGCTTTTTTCTTGGCTTCTTTAGTCTTCTTTTTCGCCGATTGCTTTTCGTTCTTCTCGTGCTGTTTTAATGCGAATTCGTCTAACACGGCCTCTTTTAAAGCGTCTTCCATTTGCGTAAGCTGCCGGTTCAACTTTTTAATTTCCAAACGCCCTTCACTTTCTTCATGATGACCTGCAGACACTACTGCGCCGATAATCACGATAATAGCAATAACAAACGTTGCAATTTTAGCGAAAAATAGTCCGTACTCCGCAAGCATTTCAATTAACACGGCAAGCCCTTATGTAAAAAAGAATAGGAAATTCAGTTAAGGATACCGCAAAAAGTGGGTTTGGCGGTACTCATTTACTTCTGTTCTGAACAATTACATTTTTTGTCATCAATGGTAATTATTATATTGGTTTCTACCGAATAATGCGCGGGGCAAAAATGCATTTGGGAGTGTCTGGCCATGCGGACGACTGTAGTAACCATAAACAACTAATGGAGATTATATTGCCCCGCCAAACGCTACATTAGCCACCGATCCAGCTCGTTCAACAAGCAATCGCTCGTCAATCATAAAAACCGAGTATTCAGCACCATCTTCTAAAGGTAGAAAGCCCATATCGGAATTCAACATATTAATACCAAGCCCCATTAGACCCGGTGCAAGCGGGTAGAGGATAGTCCAGCTATCAACGGCAGTCACGATAGATGGATCTCTTATAGGTATTACCTGGGATTGATCTGAACGCTCAAACGCATAATAGCGAGTCACAATGGCATCAACCCGATAGAGCGGTTCGACACCAACCTGACTCGCGGCATCGTTCCATGTAAACAGCTTGGCTTGCAATTGCCAGGCATCGCCCTCAACGGTGGCTCGCCATGTCTCGCCTTGATCTGACGACAACTTGACCGAATAAGTTTGATCATCTATTGCTATAAACTGAAGATCGGCAATCGGACTGTTGGCTTGAGGTGAGGCAAAGCGCAATAAGTCGTAACCCAGTAACACCAAAAAACTCAAACCCATGACACTCAATAGTGCAGCTGTGCCTCGCAACCAGTG